>CAJKNS010000163.1 GCA_905201305.1 uncultured Eubacteriales bacterium | reverse complement strand
TTAGCGTTTAAATTATCCGCGAACCGCAATTCTAGCCCAAATCTCCACCACCAGATAGAGGACCAAATTCAAAATCACGAGCCGCTGGGCGGAAATAATTGCGCCGCCGGAGGAAATGGCAAGAATGGTCTGCACCGTCAGTACCACACCGATCAGTGCTGCCAAAACAGTCAGCCACAAGCCCATGCGATAAACCCTTCTGGCGCCGGAAACGGTACGGCTGTAGGCATTGATTCCCTCCTGGAACACAAAACCGCAGGTAACGCCGCGGCTCAACAGCGACGGCTCAGACAGTGCCCGGCGGGTTTCCGCCTTGGGGCAGCCCATCTGTGTCACCGGCGCTTTGAACCAATGCTCCACAAATCCGGGATTCACGCAGAAGTTCCGGGTTACCAGCAGCGGCGTGAGCCGCGGTTCCCGAACAATGCGCCGGAATCCGCCCACTGCACCGTTGGAAACCTGATATTTCACGCCGAACAGTCCCGCCAGCTCCCGATTGATGGCGATATAAACGCCGTATTTCGGGGCACGCTTGGGCAGTGTCACCCCCATCAGCTGCATATACTGATAAGAGCCAAGATGCACCAGCTGCTGGTGGATGTATCCCTCCAGTCCCGTCTCCTGAATCTGGAATCGGGATACATCATAGATTTCACCGTTCATATCCCGCAGCAGCTTGGTAAATACCGCCTGAAAGCCCACGTTTGCCCGAAGCGCCATACTGGCACCCATAGAAACCAGCTCTCTGGGGTCCATGGGCAGATACGCGCGAACGCCCATTTGCTGCATGGTGCCGTTGGGGAACAAATCATTATCATAAACCAGCATTGCCTTTTTGCCCGAAAGTCCCTGCAACCAAACCCAGCCTGCCACGGCTCCCCTGCCCCGCAAAGCCCGGGACAGCAGGTTATACGGACGGGCACAGCAGATTGCCAGTGCCGCCGGCATGGCAACATCCAGAATCGTAACCAGCACCGTGAGATAATTCATCTCTGCCTTCACACTGAGATAGGCGCTGACGATCACAGCCACAATGGTCAAAATCGGAAGGAAAATACCCATGCCGCTGTGCCACACATCTGGCTGTGCCTGATGGCGGACATATCCGGCAGTGGTCACCGGCGCTTTTCCGATCACATCGGTATGCTCCCATTTATCCGCTGTTGTCCGAACGCCCACTCTGCCTCTGCCGGTAATCACTGCCCGCAGGGAGGAAAGGGACGCCCGATCATGCATATATTCCGCTGTACCGGCAGCTGCCCAGGAAATTGCAATCAGCGGCAGAAATGTCTGCTGATTGTTCTGTGCCAGAGCTTCAATGATCGTCAAAACTGTGGTCAGCAGCAGGAAGGTTTCATAGGACGCCTTGCAATACCATAGGTCCTTTACCCCGCGGACAACGCTTTGCCAGCTGGCAACCATCGCTGCAAGCACCGCAACCAAAGAGATGGTAACCGCCATGGAGCCGCGCATAAAGCCCAGCGTCATCCAGCCCACGGATCTTCCGCCAATACACAGCAGCATCAGGAGCATAATCCCATAACGTACCGGAGACAGCAGCCGCTCAATTCCCACAAACACGCCCAGCCGCTTTTCCGTTCCTCTCAGGGATGTTCCTGGCTTGGGCAGCGCCATGGACTGACGGCGGCGCACATCCTTCACTAATTCGCCTATGTACTCCGATGCACTGGTCTGGGACTTCACATGGCTTCTGGGAATCTTTTGATGCTCTGTGCCCGGATGCTTCGCTTCCGCTTTTTTCTCTGCCTTTTTTGGCACCGCTGCTCTGGGGGCTGCATTTGTCTCAGCCGGCTTCTTCTCCGGATTCGATTGCTGCGAAACCGGTTCCGGTGTAACTGTCTGCTGGGGCTGGGACATTGGCTGCGGCGGTTTTGCAGGTGCTTCCTGTACAGGAGGCGTCATTCTCTTCACAGGAGCCTGCTTGGGCTGCTCCGGTACCGGAGCCACTGTCTTGGGCTCTGTCGGTGCCGCAGCATCGGCAGCATCGGCAACATCGATACCTGTAGACCGCGCCACCGCCTGTGCAATGGCGTCTGCCATCTGGGATTCACTGAGGTTTTCATAGACCGGTGGGGGCTGATCCTCGTCAATGGGAAGCGCTTCTTCCCCATGCTCCACCGGTTCCACAGTGGATTCCGCCAATTTCTCCGTCTGCACCTCTGCCGGAGTTTCCTCCGCTTGCGCCGCTTCCTTCGGCGGCGCTTCCTGCTCCTGGGGCTGCTCTATGGTCTGCTCCTCCGCCTTCTCCGCAGCAGTCTCAGCTTTGGGTGCATCGGAAAATTCCTCTATAATGCTCTCCAGGGAATACAGATCGGATGCCTCTGCCCCCTGGATCAGGCGCATAGTATCAAATTTGGATTCGTCTTGGGACATTGTATGTTCAGCCTTTCCCATCATTGAATTCTCTGGCGCACGGCTTCATAGAGCAGGATTGCGCAGGCGTTGGATGCATTAAGGGAATTGATATGCCCCTTCATGGGAATACTGACCATGAAATCGCAGGACTCCGACACCAGCCGACCCATTCCCTCGCCCTCGGAACCGATTACAATGGCAGCAGGTCCGGTAAGGTCCGTGCGATACAGGGGCGCTGCGCCGTCTGCCGCCGTGCCGTAAATCCAAACGCCGTTTTCCTTCAGCGTCTTAATCGCCGCAGTCAAATTGCTGACCCGGGCAATTTTCATATACTCCATGGCACCAGCAGAAGCCTTTGCCACCACGGCGGTCAGTCCGGAGCTGCGGCGCTTGGGAATAATGACTCCATGGGCGCCGGCACACTCTGCGGTACGGATGATTGCACCCAGATTGTGAGGATCGGTGATTTCATCGCAGATGATAATCAGCGGCGCTTCTCCCTTTTCTCTGGCGCTGTCCAGAATATCCTGAATGGTTGCGTAGTCCCGGGCGGCAGCCATGGCGATGACCCCCTGATGTGCGCCGGTTTGGGTCATGGTATCCAGCTTCCGGCGGTCACAATAGGTCACCACTGCGCCGTTTTTCTTTGCCAGAGATGCGATATAGCGCAGGGTGCTGTCGGTATCGCCGGACGCAAGGAATACCTTGTCAATGGTCCGCCCTGCCTTTAATGCCTCAGTGACCGCATTGCGGCCCTCCAGCATATTTTCATTGACTTCGATTTCTTTTTTCATATTGCCTCCATCATCAGTGGGTTGTATTGTCACAAATCGGTTATGATAACAGGGAGCAATGCCCCGCTGCCTATAATCAAACAATTTATTATATCATATAAATCATGCATCCCGCAACCTGGAATTGCAAAATTCCAGGATTCTTGGTTTCCCCCCATTTCCCGTTGATTTTGCAGCCAGAATACTTCCCCCATCCCAGCGTTAACAGAAAGTTTACTTCTCCCAGGAAAGAGTTTTGTTGTTTTCGGCATCATTGTATGCTATATTGTAGAATGAATTATTATGTAATTGGAATAATTCACTTTGAAACAAAGGAGGCGTGTCTGTGAGTACGCCAAATAACCGCGGAAATAAAAACGGAGGTCGTAAGGATAACCAGAACCAGCCAAAGTTTAATTCCATCCTGCCCATTGCCGTTCTCGCCATTCTGATGGTGCTCTTTTTTAACTATTTGGTCACCAGTTATCAAAAGGCAAAGACAAAGGAAATCAACTATAACGAGTTTAAGCAGATGCTGGAGGAGGATGAAATCGCCGAAACCGAGATTCAGTCGGACCGCATTCTCATCACCACCAAGGAGGAGCAGGCATTACCGGAGGAACAGCGGACCTATTATTACACCGGTCTGCTGAACGATGACGAGCTGCTGCCCCTGCTGGATGCCCATGGGGTAGAATACAATCGTCAGGTGGTTGACGAGGTATCCCCCATCATCCAGATCCTTCTCTCCTATGTGCTGCCCTTCGTCATTATCTATTTCCTGTTCACGTTCCTGATGCGGAACCTGGGCAGCAAAATGGGCGGCGGCATGAACATCGGTCAGAGCAAGGCAAAAGTCTATATGGAAAAAGAGACCGGCGTCACCTTTGCCGATGTTGCCGGTCAGGATGAGGCAAAGGAATCCCTACAGGAAATCATTGACTTTCTCCATCAGCCGCAGAAATATGCCGCCATCGGTGCAAAAATTCCCAAGGGCGCACTGCTGGTGGGCTCTCCCGGTACCGGTAAAACCTTGCTTGCCAAGGCAGTTGCCGGTGAAGCAGGCGTCCCGTTCTTCTTCATTTCCGGCTCCGATTTTGTGGAGATGTTCGTGGGTGTTGGTGCAAGCCGTGTGCGGGATCTGTTCCAGCAGGCGTCCAAGCAGGCTCCCGCCATCATCTTTATCGATGAGATCGACGCCATCGGTAAAAGCCGCGACAACCGTTTGGGCGGCAACGACGAACGGGAGCAGACACTGAACCAGCTGCTCTCGGAAATCGACGGCTTTGATTCCTCCAAGGGCGTTGTGATTCTTGCAGCCACCAACCGTCCCGAGATTCTGGATAAGGCGCTGCTTCGTGCCGGACGGTTTGACCGCCGGATCATTGTGGATAAGCCCAATCTTGCCGGTCGTCTCCAGACCTTAAAGGTCCACACCAGAAACATCAAGCTCACCGAGGATGTAGACCTGAACCGGATTGCACAGGTAACCGCTGGTGCCGTAGGCGCTGATCTCGCCAATCTGGTCAATGAGGCTGCGCTTCGCGCCGTCCGTATGGGCAGACAGGCAGTGAACCAGGAGGACCTGCTGGTTTCCTTTGAAACGGTCATTGCAGGCACCGAAAAGAAGGGTACCGTCCTCACGGATATTGAAAAGCGCATTGTCTCCTACCATGAGGTGGGTCATGCGCTGGTTGCAGCGCTGCAAAAGCATACTGCACCGGTGCAGAAAATCACCATTGTCCCCCATACCTCCGGTGCACTGGGCTATACCCTCCAGATGGAGGAGGAGGAAAAGTTCCTGAATTCCAGAGAAGAGCTGATTGGCGAGCTTCGCACCCTGTTGGGCGGACGTGCTGCCGAAGACGTGGTATTCGGCACCCAAACCACCGGAGCTGCCAATGACATTGAACGCGCAACCGATCTTGCACGAAAGATGATTACCCAGTTCGGCATGAGCAAGAAGTTCGGACTGATGGCGCTTGCCACCACCGAAAGCCAATATCTTGGCGGACAGAGCGCTATGAACTGCGCCGAAACCACTGCTGCTGAAGCGGATGCCGAGATTCGGGAGCTGCTGAGCTCCTGCTATGCCGAGGCTTGTCAGATGCTCCGGGACAACCGGGAACATCTGGACGAAATCGCGCTGTTCCTGCTCACCAAGGAAACCATCACCGGCGACGAGTTCATGTCCTTCCTGAAAGAGCCGGAGGAGCTTCCCGCATCCGAGCCTTCGGAGGAATCCCAGACTGCATCTCAGAATTCCGCAGAGGAAACGGATTCCCCTAAGAATGCTTCGGAGGATCCCACTGAACCCACTGAATAAGCACAAAGCCTCGGACATCTCGTCCGGGGCTTTTCTTGACAGCACCGATATAATAAAAGTAATCATTGAACGAATGGAGGAGCTTCCATGATTACCATTGATCCATCCCGCTGCGTTGGCTGCGGAAAATGCGCCTGGGACTGCTTTCCCGGCGCTATTACCATGGAACAGAAAAAGCGCATTTTTTCAGGCATTCAGCCGAGCGGTGATCTGACGCTGGGCTCTTATATGGGCGCAATCAAAAACTGGGTCGCGCTGCAGGACGAGTATGACTGCCTGTACTGCATCGTGGACATGCACG
>CAJKNS010000162.1 GCA_905201305.1 uncultured Eubacteriales bacterium | reverse complement strand
TTCGTCGTGCAACGAAAGATGGAGCCCCCGGAGGGCGTACCGAAAAGAGAATGCCGGTAAAAACGGTAAACCTCAAAAATCTTCCCCCGGAGGGCGTATCGAAAAGAGAATGCCAGTAAATACGTACCCAAAAATCAACCAACCTAACTACTAAGGAGGATCTCTATGACCATCACCGAATACATGTCCAAAGTCACAGCTGCCACCGCCACCGGCGAGTACGTAGGCCGCGACATGGTCCTTGGCGTGGACTGCGCCGCTGCCCCCAGCGCCTCCGCCCAGCCGGGCAGCTACACCTATGTTGGCGCCCATGTGGAGGACTATGGCGCCGAACTGAGCCCCAAAACCCAGGACAAATCCTACGTCTACGAGGGGGACAGCACCATCAAAACCTCCACCCAGCGGACGTTTTCCATCGCCGGTCAGGCGTACATTTCCGACGATTTTATGGATTTCATCCGCTCCTTCGCCGTGAAATTCGGCAAGGGCACTGCCGTTCAGCGGTGTTATGTCTACTTCCACAGCGGCACCGGCAAGGGAGAAAGCGGAACCGTGACCATTATCGTCAAGAATGACGGCAATGGCGCGGCGTCCAGTCCGGCGGATGTGGAGGTGGAGATGAAGTCCTGCGGACCGGTGAGTGAGTTTACTTGGACGGCTTGAGTTTTTCTCGGATTAACTGACCGCTGTGCTTAACTTACGCCCTCCGGGGGGAAGATTTTGAGTTTTACGAGTTTACCGACCTGATTCTTTTCTTTACTGCTGGTGCCTCCGGGGGCTCATGGTGTTTGTTTTACGTTTTTACTGACCTCTCTGCGAATCTGACGCCCTTCGGGGACCCCCTTTCTGTGTTGACAGAAAGAGGGAAAAGAGCAACCAAAGGGCTCCAAAGCCGCCCTTTGGAAACCGCTTTTATACGGGGGATAGGAGGGGAGACGTACTTGCATCCTACGAATTCGCCGTAATGCAATTTACGCGATTTAGGCTCGTCCGACGGCGTGCCGGTGGTGTTCGCTTTGCACGGCTCCGCCGGAAAGCCAAGCACCACCTTTTTGCGGCAATTTCATTGCCGCAAGCACTGCTTCCGCCGGACTCTTGCCTACTGCACGTACTGCGGTTAAAAAGCTCAAACTTACAGAATAACCAGCGTATTGCGAACTTTGCAGTTGGGTTGTTGCGGGAGTGCAAACCTTTCCACCGCACCGCAGCACGCAGAGGCAAGGGAATAAGCGGAGCGCCGCAGCCGACTTAATCGCGTCAATTGCACCATTGCGAACACGTACAACCAAAGTACGTCCGGTTTCCTGTCCCGCATTAACTCCGGGGGATTAAAGGGGGTCGCAACCCCCTTTGCACGCCTTTCTCCTCTATCTTTCGTCGTGCAACGAAAGATGGAGCCCCCGGAGGGCGCCCGATAAGCAGAGCGTTAGGTAAACACGTAAAACAAAAAGATATGGTCCCCAAAGGGCGTACCGAAAAGAGAGCGCCCGGTAAAAACGCAAAACCTCAAATCCCCAACCCTTTGTCGCAAAAGAGCGAAACTTGCGCATTCTTTTCCTTTTCATGGAACAAAAACTATGCTTCAATAGAACCATGAAAAGGAGGAATTATTGTGAAAAACATAAGAACCGCAACCATTTTGGTGTCTTTGGGCGAAGCACCCCTGACGCTCCGCTACACCCTCTCCCGCGGAAACGACGGCAGCTATGCCATCTCACTTCAGAACCGCACGACTGGCGAGCAGGTTCTGATTTCCGACATCAGCCGCAGTCCGGTTCTGGCAGACCGGCTGTTTGAGCTTCTGGTTCGGGGAAGCGTCACCACAATCACCTTCCGGGACGTGGTGGAGGACTTTTTGGCGGCAATCTAGCGGTGCTGCGATGTGAAGGATGAAATGAAATGGAAATTATCTATCAGGACAAGCGAATCCTGCTGGTCATCAAGCCCTGGGGCGTTGTTTCCACATCGGAGCCGGGGGGCATGCCGGACCTGATTCGGGCGGAGCTGGGGGATGAGAATGCATGCGTCCGGACGGTCCACCGGCTGGATCAGGCGGTGGGGGGACTGATGGTCTTTGCCCGCAGCCGGGAAGCGGAGCGCCGATTGTCCGCGCAGATGGCGGAGCGGAAGTTTCATAAGGCGTATCTGGCAGTGGTGCACGGGGTTCCCGATGCCCGCGGCGCCTTTCACGACCTGCTGCTCCGGGACCCCCGGCGAAAAATGACCCTGGTGACCGATCAGCCGGGAAAAGACGTGAAGGAGGCGTTCCTGGAGTATGAACGCCTTTCCACGGTAAAAGGTCTGAGCCTGGTTTCCGTTCAATTGCACACCGGGCGCACCCACCAGATTCGCGCGCAATTTGCCCATCACGGCTTCCCACTGGCAGGGGACCGGAAGTATGGGCTGCCTGGGGATGATTTCCCCCATATCGCCCTGTGGTCCCATCGATTGCAGTTTCCCCATCCCGAAACCGGCGAGCTGATGGACTTCACCGCGCCCCCGCCGGATATTGCACCCTGGACGCTGTTTTCGGCAGTGCTGCCCTGAGATTTACCGTTGACAAAGCCCGGAAAATAGGGTATCCTAATAGGGCTATGGAGTGGTATCGAAGTGGTCATAACGAGACTGACTCGAAATCAGTTGTGCCTTCCGGCACCGTGGGTTCGAATCCCACCCATTCCGCCAGAAAAAAGCCATTGTCGTCATGACAATGGCTTTTTTGGCAAAATAAATTCTTTGGATTTGTGAAATATTGCTTCGTCCCCCAAGGGGATTTGCTTCGCGGCACATGTGAAATATGCTGGCACATGTGAAATGCCTGCGGGCGTGGGTGGATTGATTTCATTTCACTTGATTCGCCAGAATCAAATTTCACAATGCCGTCAGGCATTATTTCACTGGGCGAAAGCCCAATTTCACTGAAACCACCCGGTTTCGGAGCTGCCTATCCCATCTGCCATTTTAAAAATTCTTCCGCTAATTCCATGACTCACTCTTTTGACCATTTCTTTCCATGCTGTAATACCCCCAAGGGGGGTGATCCAATGGCAGAATCCAAATTGCGCTGAAAGAGTGCGATGAAACGGAGTTCCCTTACTTCTCCGCCTTTTCCGCTTCCGCCTTCTTCTCCGCCCTCGCCCGCTTTGCCGCTTCCTTTTCCCGTTCCTTTTTGACCTTGGGGTCCTCTTCGGGATGTCTGTCCCGAATGACGCTCAAAAGCTCCTCACAGGCAGCCTTTGCGGCGCAGGAGGTCAGGGCGAGCTTCATGGCAGCCACGGTAAGCTCCTCCTCCCGAAGGTCCGCGTCCACTGCCTCGTTGGTGCGGGTATAGGCTTCGTCGATGCCCTTTAGCAGCTTTTCATAAAACGCCTGCTCCTGTCCCTCGGAAAGCTCCTGATCCAGCAGCAGCTTCATGTCCTTTACGGTCAGAACATTTTTCAGCAGTCCGATGGCGGTGAGGTAGATGAGGTGCTCCTTATGGTACCGCTTACCGCAGGCGCGGGGCAGCAGCTCGTCCTTCACATAGTTGTTAATCATTGCCGAGGTCATGGACGGCGCCTTGCCGCCCACGCTCTGCCGGGGCAGGTAGGACACCACCTGGTCCATATACAGGTCGATATCCGGCAGCGCCTCCCAGTCCACCGGACGGTCCTCTGCCAGCAGCACCTTGATTCGCTTGATCTCCTCCATATGGTGGTCTCCCTTCGAATTTGCTTTCGAGTATTATATCACATGATTTTCAAAATGTGAAGCCGGGCAGCACATTTTCTCCCTCCAGGGAAACATGGCGGAGATGCCGGTTTTCGAGCATCATATACCCGTGGCAGCTGCCGTTTTTGGGGATGGACACGGAGCCGGGGTTGACATAATAATGCTCTCCGTCCTTCCGCACCTCCGGCACATGAGTATGCCCGCACAGCAGAATATCTCCGGGCATCACCGGAATGTCCAGATTCTTGTGCCCATGGAGCATGTAAAGGGTCAGCCCGTCGGCAAACACCACCCCGAATTCCGACAGCACAGGGAACTCCAGCACCATCTGGTCCACCTCTGCCTCGCAGTTCCCCCGGACGCAGAGAATTTTCGATTTCCGGGCATTGAGCAGTTCGATGACCTGTTTCGGGTCGTATTCCCTTGGCAGGTCGTTCCGGGGTCCGTGATATAACAGGTCCCCCAGCAGGAGCAGTCTGTCCGGCTGCTCCTTGTCCATTGCCTCCAGCAGCAGCCGGGTGTAGTACGCGGAGCCGTGCAGGTCCGATGCGATCATGAGTTTCATATGCTTGTCCTCCAATGTTACAGCTTCTCCGCCCGCTGGAGCCACGCCCTTGCGCTGGCATCACTGGGCATCCGCCAATCGCCTCTGGGGCTCAGGCACACGGAGCCCACCTTCACGCCGTCGGGCAGGCAGCTGCGCTTAAACTGCTGGCTGACAAACCGGCGATAGAAGGTTTTCAGCCATTTTTTGATGGTTTCCCGGTCAAAATCCCCGGAAAACGCCTGATTTGCCAGATGGAAAATCTTCTCGGGGGTGTAGCCGAACCGCAGAACGTAGTACAGGAAAAAGTCGTGGAGGGCGTAGGGACCCACGATGCTTTCGGTCTGCTGGGCGATTTTGCCGTTCTCATCCGGGGGCAGCAGCTCGGGGCTGATGGGGGTGTCCAGAATGTCCCGAAGGACGGCGGTGCTGTCCGGGAAAATCTCAAACTCCACCAGCGCGTCGATCATCCAGCGGATCAGCGTCTTGGGGATGGAGGCATTCACGCCGTACATGCTCATGTGGTCGGCGTTATAGGTGCACCAGCCCAGCGCCAGCTCAGAAAGGTCGCCGGTGCCCACCACCAGACCGCCGATTTTTCCGGCATAATCCATGAGCACCTGAGTCCGTTCCCGGGCTTGGGAGTTCTCAAAGGTCAGGTCGGTGACGGACTTGTCGTGTCCCAAATCCCTGAAATGCTGCTCCACCGCTGCGGCAATGGGGATGGTCACCGAGGTAACGCCCAGGGTTTTCATGAGCTCCAGAGAGTTGTTGTAGGTCCGGTCCGTGGTGCCGAAGCAGGGCATGGTGATACCGATCACATCGGTTTTGGGTCGTCCCAGCTGTCCCATGGCTTCCACTGCCACCAACAGCGCAAGAGTGGAATCGAGACCACCGGATACGCCGATCACCGCCTTGGAATGGGTTACCGTCAGCCGCTTTTTCAGCCCAGCTACCTGCATCTCAAAGATATCCCGGCACCGCTGCTGACGGTCCTGACGGCTGGAGGGCACAAAGGGCAGCTTGGAGATGGGATGCAGGCTTCCGTCGGAGGAGGGACTCGGATCCGGCTGGAACAGCGGCAGGGCGTCGCAGCTCCGGAGCAGGGGATGGTTCACCCGTGCGCAGTCGGCAAAGCTGCGGTTTTTCATCCGGTCTGCACGAATTCTGCCCAGATCGATGTCCATGGTCAGCACATAATCCGTGTCCAGCAGCTTCTGATTCTCCGCCAGAATGCCGCCGTTTTCCGCAATCATGCTGTGCCCGGAGAATACAAGGTCCTGGGTGGATTCCGTGCAGCCCGCGGACACATAGACATACCCGCACAAACACCGTGCCGACTGCTGAGAAACCAGCTGACGCCGGTAGTCCCGCTTGGCAATGGTTTCGTTGCTGGCGGAGAGATTGAAGATCAGCTCTGCGCCACTGAGGCAGAGCATCGTGCTGGGGGGCAGGGGAGTCCAGAGATCCTCGCAAAGCTCAATGCCGAACCGGGTGCCGTCGGGGAGCACAAACAGGCTGCCGGAGG
>CAJKNS010000161.1 GCA_905201305.1 uncultured Eubacteriales bacterium | reverse complement strand
CTTCGGGCTTTTGCCCAGCAGCGCAACGCCCACGCCGCTCAGATAATCCAGCGCCATCAGCAGAATCAGCGGCAGCAGGGACCACAGACATCCGCCGGTGGGGCTGACGTTTTCCTTTTTATAGAGGTTGGAAACCTCCTGCTGATATTTTAGCTTGTCGTCCCCGTATTTTTTCTCCAGCTCTTTGAGCTTTGGACCCAGGCGAGAGGTCTTCATCATGCTCTTTTTGCTTTTGGCGTTAAAGGGCAGAAGAATCACCTTGGTAATCAGGGAGAACAGAATCAGCGCCACACCATAGTTGCTGGTAACCTGATAAAGGGTCCGCAGCAGCCAGGCAAAGGGGATGAGGATAATTTTCATTCGTTACCTCCGGTCGTAACATGCTTTCCGGCGCTAGGGCACCGGGTCAAAGTAGTCCCCTTTGTAAAAAGGGTTACACCGAAGAAGCCGGCGTGCCGTTAAAAATCCGCCCTTCGCTGCGCCGTATTTTTCAATCGCTTCCATAGCATAAGCGGAGCAGGTGGGCGTAAATCGGCAGCGGGGCGGAAACATGGGAGAGATCTTATTCCGGTAAAACCGGATCAGAAACAGCAGCAGCCGCTTCATGGACCTTCTCCTTTCTGATGAGCCCCAGCTTATCCATTTGTTTTTGAAGGCACTGGGCAATCTCATGATAGTCTGCGTCTACCGCCCGATGCCGCGCTACCACCACAATGTCGTAGCCCAGCAAATAGGTTTTCTCCGACAGGCGATAAGCCTCCCGGATGCGGCGGCGGATGCGGTTTCGTACCACGGCATGACCGAGCTTTGTGCCGGTGGTCAAACCAAGCCGGTTATAGGGAAGCCCGTTTTTCCGGCAATAGACCACCAGACAGTGACCGGAAGCGGATTTTCCCTTCTGGTACAGCCGGCGGAACAGGTGATTCTGTTTAAGAGATCGTGTGGAAACCATGGTACTGTCCTTCCATCAAAGTGAGATCACGCGCCATAAACGTATGGGGCGAACAGATTGCTCCATTCACCCCAAATCTATCGGCATCAACGGTGTAAGGACGGGCGAATCAGTAGCTGAGTCTGTTTCTGCCCTTGTTGCGGCGACGGGAAAGAACCTTGCGGCCGTTTCTGGTAGCCATTCTCTTTCTGAAGCCATGAACTTTCTGACCATGGAGCTTCTTGGGCTGATAGGTACGCTTCGTCATTTGTATACACCTCCTGAATTATTATGCTCGACAGCAGGAATCGCTGCAGCTTGCCATAGTTATGCCGTCCCGTGGACAGGCAACGACTATTATACAGGAAAGACCGCCAATTTGTCAACCTTTTGTAACGATTTTTCCCTCCAAAATTGCATTTTCCTCAGCCCGGACGGCGGGACTCCTGAGGCGCCAGAATACAGTTGATGGTCAGGAGTACCCCCAGTGCCGACAGCTCGGCAGTCCGGTCATAGAACTCCATGGCAAACATTTCTCCGCGCTGCCCCTGAACCGGGTGGTTGGCTGCCACCACGGAGTTCTGCCAGGTGAGCTCATAGTCGCAGATGCCCATGGTGCCGCACAGCTCCCAGCCCAGCTCCGCTACGGAGTATTTCGGGCGCAGGAACGTCAAATCCTTTACCACGCTGCCCACCGGCTTGCCATAAACCTCAATCTCATAGCTGGGAAACATGGAGGGGATTTTCTGATGGATATAAACTGCCTCCCGCCCTGCCAAATCGTGAACACGCAGGCGTTTGCCCAACGAATATGCATCCCCGGTGACCGTATAGCGGGTATGCCCGCCTTTATCCCACAGAGGCATCGGCTGCCCCCAGGAAAACCCCTTCTGCTGCATAAATAGCTTCATCGCTGCACGTCCTTTCTTTTCGCGGATTGCGTTCGAGGCAAATCTCCCCGAAAATGCGCGAAGAGGCGCCTCTGATTGCTCAGAGACACCTCTTTGTGTCGTCATACCTGTTTGAAGTTAATCCAGAATCTGAATGGAAGTAATTTTCGGCTGATTCCACCAGGCAACAGTGCCGTTGCTGTCCTCCTCCGGCGTGTCCTGGCAAATTTGATCTACAATCTCCATGCCGGAGGTCACATGACCGAAGCCAGCATACTGTCCGTCCAGGAATGTGGAATCGGACTGGACAATAAAGAACTGGCTGCTGGCACTGTTATAGTCGTTGGAACGCGCCATGGATACGGTGCCGCGGACATGGGAGATGTTGTTCTCCACGCCGTTCTGGGAAAACTCGCCCTTAATATTCTGATCCGCGCCGCCGGAGCCGTTGCCCTCGGGATCGCCGCCCTGGATCATAAATCCGTCAATAATTCGATGGAACGTAAGCCCGTCGTAAAACCCGTCTTTTGCCAGCTTGCAGAAATTGGACACGGTAATGGGCGCGGTATCGGCGTCCAGCTCCATGGTAATGGTGCCGTAGCCCTCTACCTGAAGCTCGGCATGGTGGAGCCCCTTGCTGTAGGCATCACTGCCGCAGCCGGAAAGCAGCATCAATGCAGCAATCATGAAAAATCCAATCAGGCGCTTCATATTGCCTCCCATCCGGCGCTTTGCCGCTTCAAATCATTGTGCATATTATACCAGCAAATTCTACTGGTGTCAAACGTCCGGTATCACAAAAATCAGGCTGGTGCAGTATATTTTTTGCACCAGCCTGACGAATTGCAGGTTTTCCTTCGCTTTATGCCTCTGTCCAGCAAAATTCCTCCTCAGGTCCCATGCTCACCGGACCGCCCATGGCGCAGCCGGTAATCATTTCATTCTTCCGGCGCACCTCCACGGATATCTCGCCCCCGGGCTCCCGGAATTGAAAGCGGCTGCGTGCCGAATTTGTCCCTGTCAGATACCATGCTGCCGCCACGCTGCCGGAGCCGCAGGAGGACTCCCACACCAGCGAGTCGGTACTCTTGACATACACCGCAGGGGTCAGCTGCTGTCCGCTGAGGAACATAATGCCCCAGGCTTCCTGTTCCAGCCGGTTTAGCATTGGACGGGCTGTCTCCAAAAACGCTGGGTCCGGCGCCTGCTCCAGCGCCAAAAGATGGCTGATGCCCTGACATTGAATCAGCGGGTACTGTTTCTCCCGTACCGAAATCCAGTCTACACCCAGAGGTAACGGCATGTCCGCAAACGCCGACTGATGTGCCGGGTCTATCGTCACCGGCACCGGAGCCGTCACGCCGGAGATCTCCACCGACAGTGCCGCCATCCCGTTCCGCCGCAAATAGCCATAGGACCGGACTGCATTTCCGCAGAATTCGCCGCCCATCATTTCAATGCGGCAATCTCCGCCCAATCTTGGTGGTGCAGCAAAGCCCACCTGTTCTGCCCGTCCCTCCGCCATAATCGCCCGGGACAATGCCGGACGCAATTCCGGCGGCACCGGACTGAGCACAACCGCCGTAATATTCCCGGCGGGGTTCAGATATCGAATCCGGACCTTCATCCCTGCGCAAACCTCGCCAAAAACTGCCGGGTCCGCTCCTCCTTGGGATGCTCAATGACCTCATGGGGATCGCCCTGCTCCACAATATAGCCGCCGTCCATGAAAATCACCCGGTCCGCCACATCCCGTGCAAAGCCCATCTCATGGGTAACGATTACCATGGTCATCTTCTCCTGTGCCAGCTGCCGGATGACCTTTAGAATCTCGCCGGTCAGCTCCGGGTCCAGGGCAGAGGTAGGTTCGTCAAAGAACAGAATGGAGGGATTCATTGCCAGCGCCCGGGCGATTGCCACCCGCTGCTGCTGACCGCCGGAAAGCTGACAGGGATAGCTGTCCTCCTTGCCGGTAAGCCCCATTTTTGCCAGCAGGCTTTTGGCAGTTTCCGCTGCCTCCTGCCGGGGTTTTTTCTGCACATGAATGGGCGCATCCATAATGTTCTTCATCACGGAATAGTGGGGAAACAGGTTAAAATTCTGGAATACCAGTCCAAAGCAGCCCTGAATTTCCCGCAGCTCCTTCTTGGAGACATATTCCGCATGCCCGTTTTCCGATTTGGCGGCTGCTTTTCCCAGATAGATCAGGTCGCCGTCGTCCATGGTTTCCAGCAGGGTTGCGCAGCGCAGCAGCGTGGACTTGCCGGAGCCGGAGGGACCGATGATCGCAACCACCTCGCCCTCTTCCACGCTCATGGAAATATCGTGGAGCACGCCCGTGTCGCCAAATGCTTTTTTACAGTGATTGATTTCCAGCAGTTTCAATGGAAGCGCCCCCTTTACTGATAATAATCCATATGCTTTTCAATCTTGCCCATAATGCCCGCAACCACCAGGTTGAAGATGTAATAAAACACGCCTGCCACAAACAGCGGAACGATATTCGCCTGCGCCGCCGCCACCTGCTTGGCAATGGTAAACATCTCCGTATACGCCAGCACAAAGGCAAGAGAGGTATCCTTGACCAGCGTAATGACCTCGTTGGTCACCGGCGGCAGGACCCGCTTGCACATCTGCGGGAAAATAATTTTGAAGAAGGTCTGGGTCCGGTTATAGCCCAGCACCCGTGCCGCCTCCCGCTGTCCATTGGGGATTCCCTGAATGCCGGAGCGGAAAATCTCGGCAAAATACGCCGCATAGTTGATGGAAAAGCCCACAATAGTTGCGCCTACGCGCCAAGCTGCGTTCAGCCGCCAGCCAAAGAGATAGTAGGGTCCATAGAACCACACAATCAGCTGGAGCATCAATGGCGTGCCGCGAAGAATGGAGATCAGGAATTTGATCACCAGCTGCACCGGCTTAAACTTGCCCAACACGCCCTCAGGGCTCAGGCAGCGGAAGGGTGCCCAGTTGTTCATGCGTCCCATTGCCACCAGCAATCCCAGCGGCAGTGAGAAAATCAGCGTGCTGAAGAAAATCAGCAGGGTGGAGCCAACGCCGGACAGCACCTGCTGCACCATAGACAGGAATGACATATCAGATACCTCACTCGTAGAAATTGGGGGGCAGCCTTCGCCGCCCCCCAAGGCAATGCTTTATGTTACTTTACATAGTCGCCCAGGCAAACCATGTCAGGCAGATTGTAGTCGGCATACTTTGCGGCAATCTGATCAAAGGTGCCGTCCTTGTACATCTCAAAGAGGGTGTTCTGAACCTCGTCTCTCAGCTCTTCGTTGCCCTTCTTAAAGCCGATGCCGTACTGCTCGGTGGAAAGGGGCTCGTCCAGCTCCCGGAAGGTATCGCCCCGGGAAGCCAGCTGATACTGTGCCACGCCGATGTCAACTGCGATGGCATCCACAGCGCCGGACTCCAGATTCATAAATGCAGTGTTGTAATCTGCAACCTGCTGGAGGTCTGCAAAGGAAGCAGCCAGCGCCAGGTTCTCGTCGTTATCCTCTTCACTGGTCAGCGCAGTGAGCGCGGAGGAATCCGCCTGGGTCACAACCACCTTGCCAGCCAGGTCTTCCTTGGTCTTGATGTCGGAATCGTTCATGACCACAAACACAATGGAGTTATCCACATAGGGAACGGAGAAGGTGTAGTCGTCCTCGCGTCCGGTCATGGTAAAGCCGTTCCAGATGCAGTCAATGGCGCCGGTGTTCAGCTCCATGTCCTTGGAGTCCCAGTCGATGGGCTGCTTTACCAGGGTCCAGCCGTTGCGGTCACAGACCTCCTGTGCCAGCTCCAGATCAAAGCCGGTATATTCGCCGCTCTCGTCCTTGTAGCCATAAGGGGGATATTCTGCATCGAAGCCAACGGTAAAGGTTCTGCCCTCGCCGGCTGCGGTTTCCGCAGCAGAAGCATCCTGGTTCTCAGCCGGTGCGGCAGTGGTTTCCTCTTGGGTTTCGGATTTTGCAGCAGATGCAGCGGAAGAAGCGGCATCGGAGCCGCAGGCAGCC
>CAJKNS010000160.1 GCA_905201305.1 uncultured Eubacteriales bacterium | reverse complement strand
ACGATAATGGGAAGGTGGGTCATTTTCCGCAGGCAGGGGATTGCGCTGACGTCCAGGGTGTTGCGGGTGTAGGTTTCAAAGGTGCGAATGCCGCGCTCGCAGAGGATGACGTTTTCGTTGCCCTCGGACATGATATACTCTGCGGACATGATCCACTCCTCATAGGTGTTGGCAAGACCGCGCTTGAGCAGCACGGGCTTGGACATCTTGCCAACTTCCTTCAGAAGATCGAAGTTCTGCATGTTCCGCGCGCCGATCTGGACCACATCCACGGTGTTTTCGAAGATTTCGCAGTATTTGGGGCTCATGATTTCGGTGACGATGGGAAGCCCGGTTGCCTTCTTGGCTTTCAGCAGCAGCTCCAGACCCTGAACACCCATGCCCTGGAAGGAGTAGGGGGAGGTGCGGGGCTTGAAAGCGCCGCCGCGCATGAGCTTTGCACCGCTTTTCTGTACGTCCTTTGCCACAGAAACAATCTGATCCTCGTTTTCCACGGAGCAGGGACCGGCGATTACGGTGAAATTGCCGCCGCCGATTTTGGCGTCGCCTACCTGTACTACGGTGTCGGCGGGATGGAACTTCCGGTTTGCCTTTTTATAGGGCTCCTGGACCCGCATGACGCGCTCAACGCCCTCATGGAGCATCAGATCGTCGGCGTCCAGATTGGTGGTGTCGCCAACCAGACCGAGAATCGAGCAGCCTACGCCGTTTGTAATGCCGACCCGCAGCCCTTTGACCTCCAGCTCATGCGCCAGAGCGTCAATTCGTTCCTGGGTGGTGCCGGGCTTCATAATAATGACCATTGTTGATCTCCCCTTGTATCAAAATTGGTTGTTCATAGAATAAAAAATACGCCCCCGACTGAACCTAACATTCAGCAGGAGCGCGCAATCGTCAGCTTTCCCGGAAGGTTATGATCCAATCTAAATACGACAAACGCCCGCTCCCCCAAAGGAGCAGGTAAACAGACCGTAAAATCGATTGGACTCGATACGCATAATGTTACCTCACACGTGAAAAACTGTCTTCATTATAGCATGGTTCCCGGGGAATTCAATACTTTTTTGCGCGAAAGAATCCCCTTTTCACGGTTTTACCATAATATCTCCCGGTTTTTGCGGCAAAATTATGGATTTTTACGGGGGAAATGGCGATTGTCCATTGACAGCGGTAGGGAAACGTGATAGGATAATGATGTAATAAACGTATGGAACAAGTGGAACAAGTATAACCAGCTCGGCGTATGATTTGGCAGAAGGCAGCATATACTGTACTTCGATGCCATGATCCAAGCGTTTTGCGAAAAAGCGACTGCGTTTCGTTTTAGGAGGTAGAAGGTATGTCTATTAAGGTTGGTATCAATGGGTTTGGCAGAATTGGACGGATGGCATTCCGCGCCAGTGTAAATTATCCCGAAATTGAGATTGTTGGCATCAACGATCTGTGCGAGCCGGAGTATCTGGCTTATATGCTGAAGTACGACACCATGCACGGCAGATTCCAGGGCGAGGTTTCCAGCACCGAAAATGCCATTGTGGTAAACGGAAAAGAGATTCCTGTATTTGCGGAAAGAGATCCTGCCAATATTCCCTGGGCAAAGGTGGGGGCGGACTATGTAATTGAGTCCACCGGTCTGTTCCTGACCAAGGAGAAGGCAAAGGGGCATCTGGCTGCTGGCGCCAAGCACGTGGTAATGTCCGCACCGTCTAAGGACGATACCCCCATGTTCGTCATGGGCGTCAATCAGGACCAGTACCGCAGCGATATGCAGTTTGTGTCGGGTGCATCCTGCACCACCAACTGTCTGGCTCCCATTGCCAAGGTACTCAATGACCATTTTGGTATTGAGGACGGTTTGATGACCACGGTACACTCTGTTACGGCTACCCAGAAGACCGTTGACGGTCCCTCTATGAAGGATTGGCGGGGTGGTCGTGCAGCCACCGGCAATATCATTCCCTCCACCACCGGCGCGGCAAAGGCGGTGGGCAAAGTCATTCCTGAGCTCAACGGCAAGCTGACCGGCATGAGCCTGCGGGTTCCCACGCTGGATGTTTCCGTGGTAGACCTGACCGTCAACCTCAAAAAGCCCGCAACCTATGAGGAAATCTGCCAGGCAATGAAAGCAGCCTCCGAGGGCGAGCTCAAGGGCGTTTTGGGCTATACCGATGAGGCGGTTGTCTCTTCCGATTTCCTGGGTGATCCCAGAACCTCCATCTTCGACGCCAAGGCGGGCATTGCCCTCACCGACACCTTTGTGAAGGTGGTTGCATGGTACGACAATGAGATGGGGTATTCCCACAAGATCCTGGAGCTGATTCAGCATATGGCGAAGGTGGACGGGGAATAAAAGAACCGCGAAATAAGACAATGACCCGGGGAGCAATCCCTGGGTCATTTTTGTATGCATCTGCGCAAAATATTGATATAATTCGCAGAAATATTTGTATACATCCATCTAAAAAATCGATATACTGATATCAATCAAATTCACTGCTGGTATTGCGCCGCATTTGCCGGTAAGCCAGCGGCGTCATCCCGGTGGCGGCACGGAACTGGCTGATAAAATAGCTGGTGGTGCTGAAGCCCGTCTCATAGGCAATCTGGCTGACGGATTTTTCCGGATGGAGCAGCAGTGCGGCGGCGCTTTTTTGCAGGCGGACCTGACGGATATAGGAAGTGAGGGTGCAGTGCATCACCCGCTTAAACTGGCGGCAAAATTCGCTGGCGCTGAGTCCTGCCAGCCTGGCACATTGGGCAAGGGTCAGGCACTCCATATAGTGCTGATCGATGAATTGCAGCACGGTGCGCAGTCGGCTCATATCCTCACTGGGGACCTGCGGCGAGGTATCCTGTATGGCAATCATTTGCCCCATGATCTCCATCAAAAGCCCGGTAATCAGCAGCGGGTAGCTGGGGGCAGGCTGCTGGGACAATTGACGAATTTCCTTTAATCGTGACAAAATTGCCTGCGTTTCAGGGGATTTGCCGGAAAAGCAGAGCATTGGAAGAGCAGAATCGGCAGACAGCGGCGTAATCAGGGAGACATCCAACCGGCTGCCGGGAAAGCCGCACAGCAGCGCGGGCAGAATGTCAATGCAGCAGTAGGCGGCGTCCGGAGTGCCGGGCTGCGCCATATGCAGGATGTTGCTGTTGATAAACAGCCCCTGTCCCTCCGTTAAAACCAGCTGCTGCCCCTGCACCCAGAATGCAACGGTGCCTGCAGTGACCAGGCAAAACTGAAATTCCCGGTGCCAGTGCCAACTGACAAAGCCGAGAATATTCCGATTCAGAACGGTCTCATAGACAGCCAACGGAAAGTCAAAGGTGCCATGGGCGGTGGTTTCCTGCCCGGAGCTGTCGATGGGAATTTCATAAATCTGCATAAAAGCCTCCCATGGGGATGGAATCTTATCCAGTACATCATAATCGAGATTTTGACGGAAAGCAAGGAGAGAGACGAAAAATGGAGCTCATTGAAAATACGTGGAAAAAGTCAGATCAAGGCGCGGATGTTTCCTGGCTGTCTCCGGCAAAAGCGGAGAGAGTGATGGAATTCCACCGCCAGGTTCCGGGCTATCAGCCAACACCGCTGCGGAGTCTTCCGGAGCTGGCGGCGGAATGCGGCGTAAAGTCGCTGCTGGTAAAGGACGAATCCGCTCGGTTTGGGCTCAATGCATTTAAGGGCTTGGGCGGCATCTATGCGGTGGCGCGGGCAGCCGGACGTCTGCTGGGAATTGCGCCGGACCGGATTGCATTTTCGGAGCTTAGAAAGCCGGAATACCGGGAAGCCCTTGGACATTTGACCTTTGCCACTGCCACCGACGGTAACCATGGAAAGGGTGTTGCCTGGGCAGCGGGACTGCTGGGCTGTCCGGCAAAGGTGTTTATGCCCAAGGGGTCTTCTCCAAGACGGGCGCAAGCCATTCAAAATGCGGGACGGGCAGAGGTGACCATTACCCCGTGGAATTATGATGATACGGTGAATTATGTCAGTCAGCGTGCCGAAAAAAACGGCTGGGTGCTGGTGCAGGATACCTCCTGGCAGGGCTATGAGCAGGTGCCCAGATGGATCATGCAGGGCTATACCACCATGGCGCAGGAGGCGGCGGAGCAGACAACGGAGATACCAACCCACATCTTTCTGCAGGCAGGCGTCGGCGCAATGGCAGGCGCTGTGACAGGGTATTTCCGGTCGCGATATGGAGAAAAATGCCCGAAGATCGTACTGGTGGAGCCCGATGGAGCCGCCTGCATTTATGAGTCCATGGAAGTCGGCGACGGTCAGCCCCATACTGCCAGGGGAAACGGCGAGACGATCATGGCGGGGCTGAACTGCGGTTCTCCCTGTACCGTAGCCTGGGAGATCCTTCGGGATTATGGGAGCTATGCCCTGCACTGTGGGGATGATGCAGCCAGGCTGGGAATGCGGACGCTGGGACGATATGGAATTGTATCGGGCGAATCCGGCGCGTCAGGTGTTGGCGCATTTTTGGAGCTGATAAAAGACCCAGCGCAGAAGGAAAAGCTGGGGATTGGTCCGGACTCCGGCATCCTGTTTTTTAGCACCGAGGGAAACACTGACCCGGAATCCTATGAAAAAATTATGGCAGGCGCAGACTGTGCCGAAGGATAACAGAAAGGAAGCATCAATCATGGAACAACTGATAGAAGCCGTACAGAAGGCGGTACAAATCCGCAGCTATTCGGACGAGGAGGGGCAGATTGCCCAGTATCTTTTGGAGCTGATGGAACGTCTGGGCTATGATGAAGCGCATATTGACGCCACCGGCAATGTCATCGGTCGCGTGGGGAACGGTCCAAAGATTCTCCAGTTTGACGGGCATATGGATACCGTCCGGGTGGAGGACGGGGACCTGTGGCAGGTGCCGCCCTTCTCCGGCGAGCTTGTGGACGGCAGCATCTGGGGCAGAGGCTCCGTGGATATGAAAAGCGCTCTGGTCACCGCCCTTTTTGCCGCAGCGGAAGCCAAGAAAAACGGACTGCTGGAGGGCAAGACGGTCTACGTCACCGGTACGGTCTGTGAGGAATACTGCGATGGCGTGAACCTTCGGCATCTTTATAAAACCTGCGGCTGGAAGCCGGATTATTGCGTGATCTGCGAGCCCTGCAACAATATCATTACTCTGGGACATAAGGGCAAGGCGCAGGTGCGGATTATCACCAACGGCATCTCCGCCCATGGTTCGGCGCCGGAAAAGGGCAAGAATGCGGTTTATGAGATGGCGGAGATCATCCAGCGGGTGGAGCGGCTGAATAAGAATCTGATGGCGCAGGGCAAGGGCGGCACGGTGGTGCTGTCGGATATCTCCTCTGTGGCAGCGTCGCTCAATGCGGTACCCAGCCAGTGCAGCATTTATCTGGACCGGCGGCTGGGCAACGGAGAAACCATCGAGCAGGTCAAGTCGGAAATGGATGCGCTGATTGCCGGGAAGGATGCCCGCTGGGAGGTTGGAACTCTGGTGCATACCTCCTGGAAGGGCGAGGAACTTCGGTATGAGCCCATGCACGATCCCTGGGAAATCTCCAAGGACCATCCGCTCACTGCGGCACTGCGTCGGGCAGTGGAAACGGTCACCGGAATCCCGGTCACGGAGTACGATTTCTGGGATTTTGGCACCAATGCGGTAACGCCCATCAGCCTGGGGATTCCATGCGTAGGATTTGGACCCGGGGAATACAAGCTGGCGCATATGCGGGATGAGCACTGCGCAGTGGAAAAAATTCAGGAGGCATTCCGGGTTTATCAGCAGCTGATTGCGGAAATCTAAGGCAACACCGCACAAATGCTAAAATACACATTGTCGGAAAGCCATTTAGCAAAAAGCA
>CAJKNS010000159.1 GCA_905201305.1 uncultured Eubacteriales bacterium | reverse complement strand
ATCCGGATCCTGGAGTGATTCTTATCCAGAATGTGCCGGATCTCCCGGATATCGGCGGCAGACCGGACAAAGCTGGCGGCGATGAAATCGAACCCCTGCCGGATACCGAACAGGATATCCTCCCGGTCCCGCTGGCTCATATACGGCATGGACAGGGACACGCCGGGCACGTTGACGCCCTTCTTGTCCTTCATCACGCCGTCATTCTCCACCCGGCACCGGATCTCCCGTTCGGTGGTCTCCAGCACCGTCAGCCGCACCAGTCCATCGTCCAGCAGGATGGTGTTCCCGGGCTTCACGTCCTGGGGCAGCTGGGCATAGGTGATGGAGCACCGGCTCTCGTCGCCGGGAACGTCGTCGGTGGTCAGGGTAAAGCTCTGGCCGGTTTTCAGCTGCACCGGCCCGTTCTGAAAGCTCCTCAGCCGCACCTCCGGCCCCTTGGTGTCCAGCATGGCGGCCACCGGCAGGTGAAGCTCTTCCCGCAGGGCCGCCAGATGGTTCAGGCGGCGCTGATGCTCATCATAGTTGCCGTGGGAGAAATTGAACCGGGCCACGTTCATGCCCGCCTGGAGCATCTGCCGCAGCACACCCTCCCTGTCGGTGGCCGGACCCAGGGTGCACACGATTTTTGTCTTTCTCATAGTTTTTCCTCTCTGCTCTGTTGGGGTGGCAATCCTGAAAATGCGCCCCCCTGGGCACCGGTGGGGTCACAGGGGGGACACAAATGGGGTCGTCTTATCTCTCAGAACGCCTTGCCGTCGCAGCCCAGAACGTCCACGATCTTGTGGGCCACCAGCTCCTTGATGGCCTGGCGTGCGGGCTTCAGATACTGCCGGGGGTCAAAGTCCGCCGGATGCAGAGCGAAGTGCTCCCGGATGGAGGCGGTCATGGCCAGACGCAGATCGGAGTCGATGTTGATCTTGCAGACGGACAGAGATGCCGCCTTGCGCAGCTGATCCTCGGGCACACCGATGGCGCCGGGCATATTGCCGCCGTACTGGTTCACCTTGGCCACCAGGTCCTGGGGTACGGAGGAAGATCCGTGCAGCACGATGGGGAAGCCGGGCAGACGGCGGGAAACCTCCTCCAGAATGTCAAACCGCAGCGGAGGGGGCACCAGAATGCCCTTCTCGTTCCGGGTGCACTGGGCGGGGGTGAACTTATAAGCGCCGTGGGAGGTGCCGATGGCGATGGCAAGGGAGTCCACGCCGGTTCTGGCGACAAACTCCTCGACTTCTTCCGGACGGGTGTAGGAGGAATCCTCGGCGGAAACCTTGACCTCATCCTCAACGCCTGCCAGGGTGCCCAGCTCTGCCTCAACCACAACGCCGTGGTCATGGGCATATTCCACCACCTGACGGGTAATGGTGATGTTCTCTTCAAAGGGCTTGGAGGAAGCGTCGATCATAACGGAGGTAAAGCCGTCGTCGATGCAGGATTTGCAGGTTTCAAAGGTGTCGCCGTGATCCAGATGCAGGCAGATGGGAAGACCGGTTTCGATCTCAGCTGCTTCCACCAGCTTCACTAGATACGTGCGGTTGGCGTAGGAACGGGCGCCCTTGGACACCTGGAGAATCACAGGGGCATTGCACTCCCGGGCAGCCTCGGTGATGCCCTGGATAATTTCCATATTGTTGACGTTAAAGGCGCCGATGGCATAGCCGCCGTCGTATGCCTTTTTGAACATTTCCGTGGATGTGACAATAGGCATGTTCACACACTCCTTATGAATTGAAATCATTCTTAGTATAGCATCTTGCCCCGCAAAAAGCAAGACAGGATACAAAATGTAAAATGTTCGAAATGTATCATACAACTTGCACGCTTTTGCGGAAAATAACCCATATGTACCCTTGCGGTTTTTCCTTAGGAATGGTATCATAGCAGAAGAATATACAAGGAGGTAATCTCAATGACCACTCCCCTTACCGGTGCGTGCATCTTCGGTCAGTCCGGAGGTCCCACTTCTGTGATTAACGCCAGCGCCTGCGGCGTGTTCGAAACGGCGCTGAAAAGCCCCTATATCACCAAGGTTTACGGTGCAGCCCATGGTATCAAGGGCGTTTTGAACGATCAGCTCTATATCATCGACCAGGAGGACCCTCAGGAGCTTGCCCGTCTCCCTTACACCCCCTCCTCTGCCCTGGGCTCCGTCCGCTATAAGCTGAAGGACCCTGAGGTGGACGACACTGACTACAAGCGGATTCTGGAGATTTTCAAGAAATACAACGTCCGCTACTTCTTCTATAACGGCGGCAACGACTCCATGGACACCTGCTCCAAGGTCAGCCGCTATCTGAAGAGCGTTGGCTACGAGTGCAATGTCATCGGCGTGCCCAAGACCATCGACAACGATCTCTACGGCACCGACCATTGCCCCGGCTTCGGCAGCGCTGCTAAGTATATCGCCACCACCTGCATGGAGGTTTCGCTGGATGCCAAGGTCTACGATACCGGCATGATCTGCATCATTGAGATTATGGGTCGGAACGCCGGTTGGCTGGCAGGTGCTGCGGCATTGGCAACCGCCAGCGGCGAGGGTCCGGATCTGGTGTATCTGCCCGAAATTCCCTTTGATGTGGAGCAGTTCTATGCCGATGTGGAGCGGATTTACAAGGAAAAGGGCAAGGTGATTATTGCCGCTTCCGAGGGCATCCACGATAAGGACGGCAAGTTCATCTCCGAATATGCCGGCGAAGCAGCCAAGGATGCCTTTGGTCATACCCAGATGGGCGGGCTGGCTCAGGTGCTCCAGAGCATGCTGAAAACCAAGATTGACTGCAAGAGCCGCGCCATTGAGCTGAGCCTGATGCAGCGCTGCGGCGCCCATCTGGCGTCTCAGACGGACATTGACGAGGCGTATGCCGTGGGTAAGGCTGCGGTGGAAGCGGCTACCTCCGGCAAAACCGGCTATATGGTTGCCATTCATCGGACCTCCAACGATCCCTACACCTGGGAGACGGAACTGCTGCCTCTGGAGAAGTGCGCCAACTACGAGAAAAAGGTGCCGGTGGAGTGGATTAACGAAGCGGGCAACGGCGTGACCCAGGAATTCATCGACTATGCCCTGCCGCTGATTCAGGGCGAGACGAAGCTCCAGAAGGAAAACGGTCTGCCCCGGTTTGCAAAGCTCAAGAAGGTTCTGGCGAAGTAAGTAAATAGATGTTTGGCGCTCCGACGAAATGCCGGAGCGCCAATTTTTTATTGCTTCTGATTCACAATATGATAGTATACCTTCGAGGTCAGGAAATAGACCGCCAGATACATCAGCGCAAACACGCCGCAGCAGATGGCAACGCAGGTAAGAAACAGCCGGGTGTCGGTCATTTCCAAAGCAGCAAGGCAGCCCTTGACCATGGGGAATGCAAACATGGTGTGGATGATTGCGGTAATCAGGGGCAGAAAGAATACCGTGAGCACCTGGGAATGGATGCTGGAGCGAATCTCCTTTTCCGTCAGTCCAACCTGACGCATGATATCATAGCGTCGGGCGTCCTGAAGTCCCTCGGAAACCTGCTTGTAGTAGATAATCAGAATGGTTGCTACCAGGAATGTCAGTCCCAGAAAAATGCCCAGGAAGAACAGACCGGCATAGGAGCTTTGCAGACTTTCTGCGGTGATGCTTCGGGTGCTGATGCCGTAGGTGAAGGGCGCCTTTGCATCCGCAAATTGATCCTCAATGAAGCTGCTCCAACGACTGGAGAAGGTATCCTCCAGGGCGGAATCCTTGAGGTCAAAGCCTACATAGGTAATTGTCAGACTGCTGCCGTCTACGGACAGCGCGGCAAAATCCTCATCCGGGACCACAAGAATATAGCAGGGGTAGGCAGAGGTGGTGAGCTGATCGCACAGGGAGAAGCTCGGGACCTCTTTTACGATGGTATAGGTTTGATCCGCAACCGTCATGGTGGAGTTCCGGTAGCTTTCCTTGGTGTACATCAGCGCTTCACCGGATTTGAGCGAGGCATTTGCACCGGAATTCCGGTTATAGTCCGACAGCGGCATCCAGGATACGGAGGCGGAGCTGGTAAACTCGTCCAAAGTGGGAGAATTGGCATTAACACCGCTTCGGTTCAAGGTGCTGTCCTTGAGAATGCCGCTGTAGGTGATATACCGGAATGTTTCCGACTGGACCGGTGCGCCATTCAACTCCTGCGCGATGTTCAGGGCAGTATCCTCTGCCTTCAGAATGTCCTCGTTGGAGGCTTCATGTCCCCAGAAGGTGAGATTGACGCTGCGTGGTGCCCGAGACTCGATGATCTTCTGGCTGCCAGCATACAGGCTCATGGTGGAGGAAACCGTAACCAGCACCATGGTGGAGAGAATGCAGATGTTGCCCAGGCTCACGGCATTCTGCTTCATCCGATAGAGCATACCGGAGACGGAGATAAAGTGCCGGGTTTTGTAGTAATACTTCTTGTTTTTCCGCAGCAGCTTCAAAAATACAATGCTGCCGGAGGTGAACAGGCAATAGGTGCCCAGCACCACCAGCACCACTGCCACAAAGAACATCAGCAGTGCGCCAATGGGATTTTTGATGGTGATGGCAAGGAAATATCCTGCCGCCAGCAGAAGAATGCCCAGAACCGTCAGAATCCATTTGGACTTGGGCTCCCGCTCTCCTTCACTTCCGCTTTTTAATAGCCCGATGACGCTGGTAAAGTGAATCTGCCGGAGATTGTTCAAATAAACAACCAGAAAAATCACGGCATAAATGCCAACGCTGTCGGTAAAGGCGCGAAGGCTCAGGGCAAATCCGGCGCCGCCCGGCGTATTCATAAGGAACATCAGCAGCAGATAGGCAAGGTAATCCAGCAGCGTGCCAAAAAGCAGACCAAGCACAATACCGGAAACCGCAAGAATCAGTGTTTCATAGAGTAGAATTCTTGCAATATGCCGCCGCTCCATGCCCAAAACGCAGTAAAGACCAAATTCCTTTTTCCGCTGCTTCATGAGAAAGCTACTGGTGTAGAACAGAAAGATGGCAGAGAAAATTGCAATGACAGCACTGCCCAGGGATGCGGTTACGGCGATTTCCGATGCACCCATTACCGTCCGCAGGGCAGGCATCCAGGTGATATTCCGAAGAATATGGAACATGGCGACCACAAACAGCGTGGTCAGAATATAGGGAATGTAGCTCCGGCGGTTCTTTCGGATGGCGTCCCAGGCGAATTTGGGGTAGAACAGCTTCATGCCTGGTCACCACCCCTCAGGAGCATGGTCAGGGTATCGGAGATGGTTTCATAGAACGCGCTGCTGGTTTCCTTGCCCCGGTAGAGCTGATGGAACACCTGACCGTCGCGGATGAACAGCACGCGGCTTGCATGGCTGGCAGCCCGGGCAGAATGGGTGACCATGACGATGGTCTGACCGCTGGCGTTCAGGCTGTGGAACAGCCCCAGCAGCTCGTCCGTGGCTTTGGAGTCCAAGGCGCCGGTGGGTTCGTCCGCCAGAATCAGCTTCGGCTCGGTAATCACCGCACGGGCGACCGCTGCCCGCTGCTTCTGTCCGCCGGAAACTTCATAGGGATACTTTTTCAGCAGACCGGAGATACCCAGGCTTGCCGCGAGATTTTTCAGCCTTCCGTTCATCTCGGAATATTCCATGCCGGACAGGACCAGGGGCAGATAGATATTGTCCTCCAGGGTAAAGGTGTCCAGCAGGTTAAAGTCCTGGAACACAAAGCCCAGATTGTCCCGGCGGAACCGGCTGAGCTCCTTGTCCCTCAGGCTGCCCAGACTCTTCCCATCCAGAATCACGTCGCCGGAGGTGGGCTGATCCAGCGCTGCCAGAATGTTCAGCAGCGTGGTTTTGCCGCTGCCGCTTTCGCCCATGATTGCCACAAATTCGCCTGCCGTCACGGAAAAATTCACGTTGCT
>CAJKNS010000158.1 GCA_905201305.1 uncultured Eubacteriales bacterium | reverse complement strand
ACGGCTTCCTCAACCAGCAGAACATTGCCGACGGACAAATCGTGGTACAGCGTGTGATGCAGCCCAAAGACAGCTACCGCGCCGGAAACGAAATCTACTCCGCCTACCTGCTGACCGACTTCTATCCCACCGAAGCCCTCTTGGTGAACCTCGGCCTGCGCTACGAAATGAGCAAGCAATGGGTGCGCTACGCCAGCGACGGCGGCGACTGGTACTCCCGTCGGCGCAATTTAGACAAGAACGACCTCTTCCCCGCCCTGAACCTGAAATATGCGGTGAACCCCACCAACAGCATCCGCTTCTCTGCCTCGCGCACCGTCACCCGTCCCTCGTTCATCGAGATGGCCCCCTTCCTCTATCAAGAGTCCTACGGTTCGGCACAAATCCGCGGTAACGAAGAGTTGCAGAACGGTTACAACTACAACTTCGACCTACGTTACGAACGCTTCGGCAAGGACGGCGACATGCTCTCCGTGACCGGCTACAGCGATCCCGTGGAGGACAATGCCGACCTTGAGACTGCCGAGGCTCCCGGCTCCTTTGAGGGACTGGTCAAGGATTCAATGCTCCTGCCGGATGAGAACACCTATTTGGGCACCTGGCTGGGCGAGGACAACAGCGAGTTGATTGTGGAGCTGAGCGAAGCAGGGGATGAGGTGCGGTTCGCCCTGTACGATCCCAGTGACGAGATCACCGCCAGCGGCTTCATTCAGTATGTGCCGGACTACAGCGCCGATTATTTCTATAACGAGCACGACGGTATGGCATACCACAGCTGGATGGGGGACAGCGGCGAATTGCAGGTGGACGGCATTGGCACGTTTTCCAAGGTAAGCGGCGACGTGCCGGGAGAAACCGTGGGCGATCTGGGCTATGAATCCCTTGCGGGCACCTGGTATCTGGACGCCGAAGCCGATGCAGTCAGCATCCTTGAGATCGACGAGCTGGGCAACTGGACCTTGTATGAGCGTCCTGCGGGAGACGGCGATCCCAACGAGGTGGACTATGGCACCATCCGTCCCAATCCAGACGGCGAGGATTTGTATGATGCCGTTTCCGACATGTTTGAGGATGTGGTCTACGATATGACTGTCATCGATGACAATGTGCTGTATTGGGGCGGTGAAAACGACTATTACGAGAAAATGTCGTAATCGGGAGCATTCCATATGAATGCAGGAATGAAATGGCTGCTTCTGGTGACTCTGCTGTTATGCCTTTCCGGCTGCGGCGAAACGCAGGAGGAGGCGGCTGGCGTGGACTGGCGGGTCAGCGGCGTGGTGGTGGGCAGCGGCGCCATCACCCGTGACGGCGAGACAGTGGATGTGCTGGTTACGGTGGGGGAGCGCAGTGCCGCATTTTATCGGGATCAGCCGGAGCAGGTGCTCTTTGACAGCGTGACCTTTCCGCAGCGGCAGCCGAATGCGCAGCAAAGATTTTCCGCCCTTTCCTTTGACGATCAGAACGGCGACGGAGCAAGCGATGTGCAGCTGAGCTTTACCGATGAAAACGGCGATACCACGGAGCTGAATTGGCTTTGGGATGGGGCAGAGGGCTATGTGTTCCGGGAGAATACTTCCGGCGACACTGGCAGTCAGTGAGAAGGAGGAGCTATGAGTACGAAACAAAATGGCGCGGAAGCCGCAAGAATGACGGAAGCTGAGCTGTCCAAACGGCTGGGAAGTTATCAAACGCAGTCCGTCCTTGGAACCTGGGTGGGACTGATTGCTGTGATTGGCGGCGTCATATCCTATTTTGTGGTGGATCATCCGGCAGTCCGGGCGATTTTAACGGGGGTGCTGTTCTTCGGCGGCATAGGCTGCGCGATTTTCGTTGCAGGCGGCGCCCAGAAGAAAATCAAGGCGCTGATGCAGTCCCAGCTGGGAGATTTTTTCCGGACAGAGCTGGAAAAGGCGTTTGGTCCGGAGCTGAATGACCCGGCGCTTTCCATTGACGAGCCGCTTATGAAGACCATGCACGTGATGGAGGATGAGTGGGAGGAATGCCAGGTGGAGAATCTCCACCAGGGCAGGCAGCGGGGCGTCGGCTTTTCGGCTGCCAATGTGCGGCTGGATCATGTCTATGAACGGTCAATCCCCCATGAGGGCTTGGAAACCTGCCGGGAAACGGTGTTCAAGGGGCTGGTGCTGCGCTGTGAAACCCGGATTTCCGCGCCGTCCTTCCGAACGGATATGCCGCAGTTCACCGAAACCCTGCAGGAATTGGAGCGGCGCATGAACGGAAGGGTTCTGGGCGCCTGCTGGGAGAAAAACGTCTTCTCTCTGGCGCTGGAGACGGACTATGAGTTTGCCGCAGTTGGCAGCAGTGTGGACCTGCGGGATTTGGATGCAGTGCGAAGCAGCTACATCGAATCCCTGCGTAAAATGGGGAAAATTCTGAATCTGCTGCTGCAAAACGACGCATTTTTCGCGGGAACGCCGGAAAAGGAAGAAGAGCTATGACGCTGGGAGTTGCTGCCTTATTGCTGCTGCTGGCAATCGACGGGATGATTGCAGTATGCATCTTGATTCGAAGCAAAAAAGTTCTGCGCAGGGGCTTACTGCTGCTGTTGTCCCTGGCATCGCTGGCGCTCATCGGCTATATCGTCCTGACCCTGCTGTTTGTATCTGCGGTCAGCGGGCAGCCGCCTGCGTAATTCGGGCATTCTTAAGAAACAAAAAGCGAAGGAGTCCGGTTGGAACCCTTCGCTTTATCGCATTATTCTGATTTAAAATCCGGATATCCCACCGCGCCGCTGAGCAAATCCACAAAGTCGCTGATCTCATAGCCAAACGCCCTGCCCATGGCATAGAGATTCCGGGTGGAAATACTCTGAGATTTGCCGGACAGAATCCCCCGGAGCACTGTCTGAGAAATATCCGCCGACTGACACAGCGATTCTACCGTGTAGCCGCACCGGGTCATTTCCGCACGGATTTTGATTCTGGCATCCTCCGGAACGATCATTCTGCCATATCCTTTCGCTTTTTGCCGGTGCCGGTGGCGCAGTCCATGGCGGTTTTATAGAGCTGGGCAATGCTGTGCTTCATATTCTCAGCCATTGCCTTGCCGATATCCTCATTGGGCGCCATCAGCGAAAGACTCATCATGGGCATGTCTCCGTCCCGATAGTGGACCGATGCGATCCATTTGCCGTTTTCGTCCTGACGGATATCGGTGGTGAGCATGCTCTCCCGGTGGAGCTGATTGATTTTGTCGGCAATGGCGGCGGAAACCTTCTGCACCACGGGAACCGCAAGGGAATCCTCCACATAGCTGCCCTGGGTGCGACCCTTGTCGGTAATATAATAGCGACCCTCGGCGTCGGCGGCGATGTGACCGGAGGTCTGAAGCTCGCCGATGCTCTCCACCAGCGTAAAATAGTTCAGGCTGTCGTCCTGATAGGCAACCTCATACAGGTCCTCCAGCCGGAGGGGACTGTCGATCCGGGACAGGATAAACAGCACCAGTACCTTCACGTCCATTTTGTTATGCAGATAACCCAGCGGCTCCATGCGCCCACGCTCCTTTTACAACATAACCTCTGGAGAGGATGATTTTCTACAATATTATACCGTAACCTTGGCAGAAAAACAAGCCCGAGGGCGGGAGAATCCACATTCCCGGTGGAAAAATGCAGCCATAATTTCATGGGGCAAAATGACGAATTTCCATGAAAATCCGGACAAAAAACCGGTGAAAACCATGAAGCGTGTGGAATCCTAAAAAAATATACCAGCAAAATGCACAAAATTCATACAGGTAAATTGAAAATATCTGACCTATCGTATATAATCGATCCATGCTAAATTGCATGATCCAAGCCCGGCAAAGTCCGGTATTTCAGGATCGGAAAGGGGTAAATCAATATGAGCTATACTGCTCGCGACATTCGAAACGTCTGCCTGATTGGACACGGCGGAGACGGAAAGACCGCTCTGGCTGAAAGTATGCTGTACTACACCAAGGGAACCGACCGGCTGGGAAAGTCTGCCGAGGGTACCACCGTCAGCGACTTTGATCCTGAGGAAATCAAGCGGAAATATTCGATCTCTACCTCCATTATCCCCATCGAATACGGAAAGAGCAAAATCAATCTGTTCGATAACCCCGGCTATTTTGACTTTGCCGGTGAGGTTATGCAGTCCATCCGCGTGGTGGATTCCGGCGTGATTGTTGTCTCTGCGAAAAACGGCATCGGTGTGGGCACGGAAAAGTCCTGGAAATACCTGTACGAGCGCAAGCTGCCCCGGTTTGTCTATATCTCCAAGCTGGACGAAGAGCATGCCGACTTCTTCAAGACCTTTGAAGCCCTCCGGGAAAAGTTCGGCAAGACCCTGGCGCCCATTGTCATCCCCATTCTCGACGGCGACAAGACCGTCGGCATTGTGGATATCATCCATAAGAACGCGTTCCTGTCCGGCAAGGGCAAGACCCAGCGCACCGATATCCCCGCAGATCTCCAGGACAAGGTGGAGGAATACTATGAGTTCCTTTGCGAAGCCGTGGCGGAGACCTCCGAGGAAAACATGGAAAAATACTTTGCCGGCGAGCCCTTTACTCTGGGCGAGATCATTGCCGGTATCAATCGGGGCGTAAAGGACCTGAGTCTGGTGCCCGTCTTCTGCGGCAGTGCCATGACCGGTCTTGGCACCGAGGCGCTGATCCACGGTCTGGTGGACTTTGCCCCCAATCCCACCGAGGGGTATCCTCAGGACGCCGTCAACGAAAACGGCGAAGAGGTTACCATCAACTGCGCCCCTGACGAGACCCCCGTTATGTACATCTTCAAGACCGTCTCCGACCAGTACGGCAAGCAGTCCTTCTTTAAGGTCATTTCCGGCAATGTTACCCCGGACCTGACCCTGGAGAATTCCCGTACCGGCGACATGGAGAAGCTGGGTCACATCTATACCGTCAAGGGCAAAAAGACCACCGAGGTCAAGGTGCTCAACTGCGGCGACATCGGTGTGGTGTCCAAGCTGGCCTCCGTCAAGACCGGCGATACCCTCTGCGTGCCTGCCCGTCCGCTGACGCTGAAGCCTGCGGAGTATCCCGTTCCCTGCCATTCCCGCGCCATCTATGCCAAGGTCAAGGGGCAGGAGGAGAAGATTGCCTCCGGTCTTGCCAGACTGGCGGAGGAGGACCTGTCCTTTAAGCTGGTGAACAACGCCGAGACCAAGGAAATGGTTCTCACCGGCGCCGGTGATATCCATCTGGATGTGCTGTGCTCCAAGCTCAAGAGCAAGTTCGGCGTAGACAGCGAGCTGCGGGAGCCCAAGGTGGCTTACCGTGAAACCATCCGGAAGTCCGCTACCGTTCGGGGTCGTCATAAGAAGCAGTCCGGCGGTCACGGTCAGTTCGGCGACGTTGTGATCGAGTTCTCTCCCGGTGAGACCCAGGAGCTGACCTTTGAAGAGAAGGTCGTGGGCGGCGCTGTGCCCAAGAACTTCTTCCCGGCGGTGGAAAAGGGACTGAGAGAGTCCTGCGAAAAGGGCGTTCTTGCCGGCTATCCCATGGTGTTTGTGAAGGCAACCCTGCTGGACGGCTCCTACCATCCCGTTGACTCCTCCGAAATGGCGTTTAAGATGGCGGCGTCTCTGGCATATAAAGAGGGCATCCCCCAGGCGGGTCCTGTGATTCTGGAGCCCATCGGCGCTCTGAAGGTCACCATTCCCGATTCCATGATGGGCGACATTATGGGCGACCTCAATAAGCGCCGCGGTCGGATCATGGGCATGACTCCTGACGCCGACGGCAACCAGGTGGTTGAGGCAGAGGTGCCCATGAGCGAGATGATGAGCTATGCCATCGATCTGCGCTCCATGACTCAGGGCAGCGGCAGCTTTACCTTTGAGTTTGTCCGCTATGAGGAAGCCCCCGCTACCACCC
>CAJKNS010000157.1 GCA_905201305.1 uncultured Eubacteriales bacterium | reverse complement strand
GGCGGCGCCAGCCTGGAGTTCTTTGCTGGAGCGGAGCTGCCCGGTGTAGCGGCACTGCTGGACGCCTGAGCATAGGAGGGATGATGTTATGAACCACAAATACAGGAAGACTGTTATTGCAGCCAACTGGAAAATGAACAAGACTCCCACCGAAACCCGCGCCTTTGGGGCAGAGCTCAAGCGTCTGCTGCCCAAGGGTCGCTGGTGCGAGGTGGTGCTGTGCATGCCCGCCATCTGTATCCCCGCAGGCGTCAAAGCCCTGAAGGATACCCGGGTGGGCATCGGCGCAGAGAACATGCATGCCGAAACCTTTGGCGCCTACACCGGCGAAATCAGCGCACCCATGCTGGTGGACGCAGGCGTAAAATACGTGATTCTGGGTCACTCTGAGCGCCGTGCCCTGGGGGAAACCGATCAGGACGTCAATGCAAAGCTGACCGCCGCCCTGGCAGCCGGACTGACTCCCATTGTCTGCGTAGGCGAAAGCCTCCAGCAGCGGGAAACCGGCGTTACATTTGAGCATATCACCATGCAGCTGAAATCCGCCTTTGCCGGCATCGTCCCCGAGCAGCTGCGCCGGATCATCGTCGCCTATGAGCCCATCTGGGCAATTGGCACCGGACTGACCGCTTCTCCTCAGGAGGCAGAGGAGGTCTGTCAGCACATCCGCACCGTCATCCGCAAGCTGTCCTCCGCAAAAACTGCCCGGGCAACTTCGATTCTCTATGGCGGCTCCATGAATGACAAAAACGCCGAAAGCCTTCTGGCGCAGCCGGATATCGACGGCGGTCTCATCGGCGGCGCATCTCTGGACCCCGAAAAATTCGTCCGCATTATCCACGCAGCCAATCAGGAAACGGACTAACTTTACTTAGGAGGAGCATTCCCATGAAACAGTATCTTGAAATCATTGATGTCGTTGCCCGTCAGGTCCTCGATTCCCGCGGCAATCCCACGGTGGAAGCCGAGGTTTATCTGGAGGACGGTTCGGTAGGTCGTGCCGCAGTTCCCTCCGGCGCCTCCACCGGCGTTTATGAAGCCTGCGAGCTTCGGGACGGCGGTGACGAATACGGCGGCAAGGCAGTGATGAAGGCAGTCACCAACGTCAACACCGAAATTGCCGAAGCCATTGTGGGGCTCAACGCCCTGAACCAGACCGAGATTGACCAGACCATGATCGAGCTGGACGGCACCCCCAACAAGTCCCGTCTGGGCGCCAACGCCATTCTTGCCGTATCCATGGCAGTGGCACATGCCGCAGCGGACTCCCTGTGCATTCCCCTGTACCGTTACATCGGCGGCGTCAACGCCAAGGTGCTGCCTGTTCCCATGATGAACATCCTCAACGGCGGTGCACATGCCACCAACAATGTGGATATTCAGGAGTTCATGGTCATGCCTGTGGGTGCAAAGAGCTGGAGCGATGCCCTGAGAATGTGCGCAGAGGTCTTCCACAAGCTGAAAACCGTCCTGAAAGAGATGGGCACCCCCGCTGCCGGTGTCGGCGATGAGGGCGGCTATGCGCCCAACCTGGCGCGGGACGAGGATGCGCTGATTGCCATTGTCAAGGCAGTGGAGGAGTGCGGCTACAAGCCCTATGACGACTTTATGATTGCCATCGACGGTGCCGTTTCCGACTGGTACAACGAGGAAACCGGCTGCTACGATCTTCCCAAGGCAAAGAAAACCATGACCCGTGAGGAAATGGTTTCCATGTATCAGGGCTTTGTGGAGAAGTACCCCATCATCTCCATTGAGGACGGCATGGGCGAAAACGACTGGGAAGGCTGGAAGATGCTCACCGACGCGCTGGGCGATCGGGTTCAGCTGGTGGGCGATGACCTGTTCGTCACCAATGTAGAGCGCGTCAACAAGGGCATTTCTCTGGGCGTCTGCAACAGCGTGCTCATTAAGGTCAACCAGATCGGCACCCTCACTGAAACTCTGGACACCATTCAGCGCGCCAACCGTGCCGGCTACACCGCAGTGGTTTCTCATCGCTCCGGTGAGACTGAGGACACCACCATTGCCGACCTGGTGGTTGCCATGAACGCCGGTCAGATCAAGACCGGTGCTCCCTCCCGCACAGACCGGGTTGCCAAGTACAATCAGCTGCTGCGGATCGAGGAAGAACTGGACGAGTCCGCTCAGTATCTGGGCAAGGCTGCGTTCTTCAATCTCTCCAAGTAATTTCATCTGAGAAGATATGATTTGCCCCCGGTTCAGAATTTCCTGTACCGGGGGCAAAAAACTGCACGCCGAAAAACGACGTGCAGTTTTTGTATTTATTTCGACCTAGGGCAATACCACATTAGATCTGGGTTGCAATGCCAAATGCAGAGCGCATGCACTTCTGCACGTTGCCGGGCTTGTCGCAGTCGCCGATCACATAGCTTACGGGAACCGCCTTTGCCAGCTCCATTGCTTCGTCCTGCTTGGACTTCATGCCGATTGCCAGCAGCACATTGTCTGCCTGCTGCTTCTGCTCCACGCCGTTGGGGTCCAGATAGCGAACGCCGTCGGAATCAATGGCAGTGCACTTGACGCCAGCCTGATAAGCGAAGTTGGCGGTGTGACGCCAGTAGTTCACCACCATGTTGCGGTAGTGGGCATGAGGCGCGTCCAGAATCAGGTCATACTGCATCTCCAGCACGGTGACCAGATGACCCAGCTCTGCCAGATACAGACCGGTTTCCACGCCGATCTCGCCGCCGCCGATGATGGTAACGTTCTTGCCCAGGGTGTCCTCATGACCGTAGATGTTGGCAGCGTAGGAAACGTTGTCGCCATCCTTGCCGGGCAGAGGCAGGCTGGAGGGCTCAGCGCCCAGTGCCAGTGCCAGAACCTGATAGTTCTCCTTCTCCAGCATCTCGCGGGTTGCGGTGGTATTCAGCTTGACGTGAACGCCCAGCTTGTCCATTTCCTTAATCATGTAGTCCATGAACTGACGCAGGGGCCACTTGAAGGAGGGATACTTAGCGTGCTTCAGCATACCGCCCAGCTCACCGGATTTCTCGTACAGGGTTACGTCATGGCCGCGCTGTGCGCAGATCCGTGCGAACTCCATACCGGCAGGACCGCCGCCTACAACGGCAACCTTGCGCTTCTCGCCAACGGGTCTCACCATGGTCGCAATCCGGTCCTCCATGCCAACGATGGGGTTGACGGTGCAGACCGTGCGGAACAGGTCGGGACCGTTGGGCACGTGACACTTGTTGCAGCGGACGCAGGGAACGATGTCTTCCTTGCGGCCCTCATAGACCTTCTGACCGTAATCGGGGTTGTTGATCCAGCTGCGTGCCATGTAGATAAGGTCAGCGCCGCCGTCTGCAACCAGATTGTTGGCAATCTCGGGGTCCTGGAACCCGGCGGAAGCAGCAACGGTCATCTGAATGCCGCGCTTCTTGATCTCTTTACATACATAGCTCATGGCGTCGATGTAGGGAGCAGGCTTTTCCTCGGTGGAGGTGAAGCCCAGGGGATGCTGGGGGTCCATATCGCCGGAACGGAGATGGAAGATATCGCAGACGCCCTCCATCATCTTTGCCAGCTGAATGGTGTCTTCCTTGGTGTAGCCGCCGAACTCTTCCTCGTCTACGCTGAGTACGCACTCCAGGGGGAAGCCCTTGCCCACTGCCTTCCGCAGTGCGGTGAACATCTCAACCATGTAGCGACCGCGAGTCTCGACGCTCTCGGCACCATATTCGTCGGTACGGTCATTGGTGATGGGGGACAGCAGCTTTGCCATGGGGTTGTTCCGATAGCAGCAGTAAACGGAGACCATATCAAAGCCCAGCGCCTTAAGATCCTTTGCCTGCTGAGCATAGTCCTCGATCATAGCCTGGAGATACTCCTTGGTGTAGGAGGAGGGGGACTGCTGGGGACCGCCGTCCATCTGAGCATGGAGGTCGCCGTCGGCCCCCTCTACGCCGAAGTCCTTATGCTTGGGGCTCGTATCCTCCATGGGCATGGGAGGCATATCAGCGGGAGGACCGCCTGCACCCTCGGGACCTGCGCCGGGAGCACCGGGACCGCCAGGACCGCCGGGTCCCTTATCGCCGCCGGGTGCACCGGAAGGCATGCCCATGCCGCCCTGCATGTTGGCGGGGCTCATGATATAAGCACAGGTCTTGGAGCCATAGAAATGGATGGCGTCCAGCAGCTTACAGAAGTAGTCCTGTGCGTTGGCATCGTTGAGGTCAAACAGGTTAAAGTGGCAGGGGGTGTTGTCCAGTGCCCGACCCATCACCGGCATGGACTTCTCATAGAGGTGGTTAATGGTAACCAGAGCGGCGCCGTTCTTTGCACGGTTAGCAAAGTGCTGGATCACCTTCTCGGTGGGGTTTTTCTCAGTGCCCTGAAGGAAATGGGGCGTGGAAGCGGAAGAAAGCATCCGGTTCCGCAGCACCATATTGCCGATCTTAATGGGGCTGAGCAGTGCGCTGTATTTCAGTTCCATAGTATGTATTCCTTTCCCGCATAGCGGAGTTTTTTGCCAAATCCAGAGTTTTCCCGGATTATCATGGCGTTTTATTCATTATACCATAGGGAAAACCCTGTGAAAAGCGGAGTTTGGTCATTGTATAATGAATTTCATTCATCAGTTTGTCCAAAATCCCCCAAAATGTGCGCAAAAAAGCGCCGTCTCTCTGTCAGAATTTCTTCCGACAAAGAAACGACGCAATGACTCCGTACTTCCATTCAGTCCGGCAGCCGCATGGGCTTCAGATCCGAGGCAATATGCAGCTTGGCTGCGGTTTTCTCCTGAATGATCCGAACCGCAGTGTCCCGGTCACCCAGCTCCGGGTTATATTCCGCCAGCTCCAGTCCCTCCGGCGTTACCTTCAGCACGCAAAGCTCCGTGACGATCATGTCCACCACTTTGTAGCCGGTGAGCGGCAGGGTGCACTTCTCCACGATTTTGGGCTTGTCTCCCTGGGTGTGGATCATGGCGAGAATCACCGTTTTGGAGCCGTTCACCAGGTCCATGGCGCCGCCCATCCCCGTGAGCTTTTTTCCGGGAATCAGCCAGTTGCCGAAGCTGCCCTCGGCATCCGCCTCCAGTGCGCCCAAAACGCAGGCGTCCACATGCCCGCCGCGAATCAAGCCGAAATTGGTGGCGGAATCCACAATAGCACCGCCGGGAATGATGGTGGCAGGATTGCCGGAGGCGTCCACCACATGGAGAGGGTCCGCCTGCTCCGGGGTAGGCGCAGGTCCCTGACCGATGAGTCCCAGCTCCGCATGGAGGGTAATATCCACGCCCTCAGGGAAATACCGGGCGCATTGGGTGGGAATTCCAATGCCCAGATTGACCACATAGCCGTCCTTCAGCTCCTGGGCGCAGCGGCAGGCAATGATATCCTTGGCTCTCTGCTTATCCATTGTCGTTTCCCTCCCGCAGTACGATATAGTCCACCAAAATGCCCGGAGTTGCCACATTTTCAGGGGGAATCTCTCCCGGCTCTACAATTTTCTCCGCCTCCACAATGACGGTATCCGCAGCCATTGCCATCAGCGGTGCAAAATTTCGGGTGGTACCCTTGTACCAGATGTTGCCTTTTTTATCCACCAGATAGCCGGAAATCACCGCAAAATCCGCGTGGATGGGCTTCATCAGCAGATAGTCCTTGCCTGCAACGGTCATCTTCCGGTCCACCCAGGGGCTTTCCTCCACCAGGGTACCGATACCGGTGGCAGTCAGAATTCCCGGGATTCCCATGCCGCCGGCACGGATCATCTCCGCCATGGAGCCCTGAGGCAGCAGATCCACCGTCAGCTCTCCCTTTGCCCACTTCTCCCCGGCTTCGGGATTGGAGCCCACATGGGAACCGATGTATTTTTTGATTTTTCCGGAATGAATCAGCCGCGCCCAGCCGTAGTAATCCGAACCATCGGGTC
>CAJKNS010000156.1 GCA_905201305.1 uncultured Eubacteriales bacterium | reverse complement strand
AGGATCGCCGCTGCCGCCCTCTTTGACCGCCACAATCATTTCGCGGGCAATCTTGGTGAATGCCGCAGACCGTTTTGCATCGGCTGCACCCTTGGTTTTCTGAATGTTATGCCACTTGGAATGTCCTGACATATGTTTCAATCCCTTCGAGAATAATTGATATAAAGAACCTTTTTATTTTATCACATTTTCCGTGCTATCACAAGTTTTTTTCAAAAAAGTCGGGCGAATCAGATAAAAAACTGATCCGGCTGGGCAATGCTCTCCGCAATCTCCACCTGAACATCCGGAAACTGTGCCTGAAGCTTTCGTTGGAGCTTCGCCACAATGGGATTTTCCGTGGGATAATGTCCTGCGTCAATGAGGTTGATCCCCTGCCCCAGGGCGTCGATCATCACGCTGTATTTTACGTCGCCGGTGATGAACGTATCGCAGCCTGCCTTTACCGCATCGGCAAAATATTCCCCGCAGGAGCCGCAACCGGTGGCAATTCGCTGCACCGGTCGCCCGCCGTTGCAATATCGAAGACCGTTTGCATGGAGCTTTTCCTTTACCATCGGGAGGAAATCCTGCAAATCCATTGGCTCCGGCAGCATGCTCACATGACCGATGGTTCCCTCGGCTAAATGGCATTCCGGCTTGAGTCCCAGAGCTTCTGCCAGCGTATCGTCCACGCCGTCCTCCGCTTCATCCAGATTGGTATGCATGCAGATAGCACCGATTCTGTGCTCCGCCAGGGTCAGCACCTTGTCCTGCTGGAATATGGAGTCCGTCACATGCTTGTAGCTGTCCCAAATCAGCGGATGGGGGGACACAATCAGCTGTGTCCCCTTCTCTATTGCCTCGTGAATCACCGGCATGGTGATATCCAGACTCACCAGAATATGGTCCACTGATGCATTCCGGCGTCCCACCAGATGCCCCACGTTGTCCCAGGGCTCCTTCCCCGCCTCCGGTGCAATGGACCAAAGAAAATCAAGAATTTCACGAACAGTCTGCATGGTTTTCCTCCAATTCTTCAATGGCACGCAGCGACGCCCGATAAAAAGCAAGCCGCTGCGGATTTGGTTCTGCTGCCGCACGCTCTAAGCCCCGAATGGTCTTCTCCAGTCCATTGCGGACTCGCCGCATGTACGCACAATAGAGCGGCGACTGGCGGTCCTGAACCCCCTGTGGGATATAGCGCTGCTCCGGCGGAATCAGCATGGCAACACCATAAAACACTTCCATAATGGTATAAACAAACGCTCCGTCCTGGGCAAAAATCTCCTGCTCAATCCGAAATCCATGTTCCGACAAAAATCCACGCAGCTCAGCCACCGCCGCCTGAGGCTGCAAGATAAACTGTACCCCAGGGCGCCAGATTTCCGGCGTGCCCAACAGAATGCTCTGGATGGTATCTCCGCCCATTCCGGCGCAAATCACCGTGTCAACGCCCTCCAGCGGCACGCTGCGCAGTCCGTCAGACAGGCAGAATGTAATGTGGTCGGCAACCCCTGCCTCCGCAGCATTGTCCCTGGCAGCCTGTAGCGGCTTGGGTCTTAAATCACCGGCAATGACATGGCTGCAAATTCCGCGAGACAGCAGATAGATCGGCAAATGACCATGATCGGTGCCCACATCCGCCGCGGTGCTGCCGGGTCGAACCAGACTGGCGCAGGCATAAAGTCGATTGGATAGCTTCATGTTTCCTCCAAAGAAAACGCCCGGCAGAAGCAATCCGCCGGGCATCCGAACTTATTCCGCAGACTCGCCCAGGAATGCGTTGAGGGCATCCAGGAACTCGTCAGCATCCACGCCGTGAACCATGCATGCCTCTTCCACGGTCTCGCCGCGGGAGGAAGGGCAGCCCAGGCAGTGCATGCCGATGGACAGGAACATGGGAGCCGCCTCGGGAGCGATATCCAGAACATTGCCGATGATGGTATCTTTGGTGATCTTAGCCATGATAAACCTCCAGAATTTTTGTTATAACCGAAATTATTATATCCCATTCTTCCCTGTTTTGCAACAGGAAAACACAGAGAAAAAAGGAACCGCCAGGACGTGCTGACGGTTCCTGATTTTCTAAAGAATTAGCCCTTCAGAGCAGCTGCAACCTCGGCAGCCAGGTTGGACTCTTCCTTCTCAATGCCTTCGCCTCTGACGAAGTGAACAGCGTCCACAAACTTGATGGAGCCGCCCAGCTTCTTGGCAGCGTCAGCAATGTAGCCGGCAACGTCGCCCTTGTAGAGGTCGGAGCGTACAAACTCCTGCTGCATCAGGCAGTTATCCTTGTAGAAGGCGTTGATCTTACCAGCGGCGATCTTCTCCTTCACCTGAGCAGGCTTGTTGGCGGTCTTAGGATCGTTGTTCATCAGCTCGATCTGAACGGTGAGCTCATGATCGATGACGCTCTGGGGAACCAGAGACTTATCCCAGTAGCTGGGGTTCATAGCAGCAATCTGCATGCAGATGTTCTTGCCAACCTCAGTGACATCGATGTCACCCTCAACAGCCAGGTTGACCAGAACGCCATGGGAACCACCGGCATGCACATAGCAAACGCTGGTGTTCTCAGGGAAACGGGCAAAACGACGGATCTGCAGGTTCTCGCCGATGGACATTACGCGGTCCTGCATAACCTCGGTAACGGTCAGGTCAGTGCCGGGATACTTGCAAGCCTTCAGCGCATCCACATCAGCAGGATCGTTGACGGCAACAGCCTCAGCCAGAGCCTTTACGGTGTTCTTAAATACATCGGTGCCGGCTGCGAAGTCAGTCTCGCAGTTCACCTCGATCACAACGCCGACGCCATTAAATACATCGGCATAAGCCATGCCTTCAGCGGCAACACGGTCAGCCTTCTTTGCAGCCTTTGCCAGCCCCTTCTCACGAAGGTAATCAATTGCTGCGTCCATATCGCCGTCGCAAGCCATCAGGGCCTTTTTGCAGTCCATCATGCCAACGTTGGTCATCTCACGGAGCTTTTTAACATCACTTGCGGAAATAGCCATGATTGTAACCTCCTATATCTTAACGTGATAAATTATTCAGCAGCAGGCGCCTCGGTGGTCTCCTCAGCGGGAGCAGCCTCAGCGGTGTCCTCACCCTGCTTGCCCTCCTGCACGGCGTTTGCCATGGTAGCGGAGATCAGCTTGATGGCACGGATTGCGTCATCGTTGCCGGGGATTACATAATCGATCTCGTCGGGATCGCAGTTGGTGTCAACAATAGCTACAATGGGAATATGCAGCTTGCGTGCCTCAGCAATGGCATTGCGCTCCTTGCGGGGGTCAACGATGAACAGAGCGCCGGGGAGCTTCTTCATGTTCTTCACGCCGCCCAGGTATTTCTCCAGCTTCTCGATCTCCAGGTTCAGCTTTGCAACTTCCTTTTTGGGGAGCATTGCGAAGGTGCCGTCCTCCTGCATCTTGTGCAGCTGGTTCAGGCGCTCCACACGGGTACGCATGGTCTTGAAGTTGGTGAGCATGCCGCCCAGCCAACGAGCGTTTACATAGAACATGCCAACACGCTCAGCCTCTTCCTTGATTGCTTCCTGAGCCTGCTTCTTGGTGCCCACGAAGAGAAGAGTCTCGCCGGATGCAGCCAGATCACGTACAAAGTTGTACGCCTCCTCCAGCTTTTTCACGGTCTTCTGGAGATCAATGATATAGATACCATTTCTCTCGGTGTAGATGTAGGAAGCCATCTTGGGGTTCCATCTTCTGGTCTGATGACCGAAGTGAACGCCGGCCTCCAGCAGCTGCTTCATAGATACGACTGCCATAATTGTTTTTCCTCCTTTAAGTTGTCCCGCCACCCCAATCATCTCCCTGCCAGACCTTGCGGCACCATGGCAGAAATCCTTGGGTGTGTGTGGTACTCCGTCTATGCAGAGCCTTTAAATTATACTACATCTTGTACCCCAATGCAAGAAAAATATACAATTTTTTAGAAGAATTTTTTCTTTCGGCAGGGCTTTCGGACCTTTTCCACCTCTACCTCCACCAGGATAATATCTCCGCCCATCCGGCGAATGCAGCCCCAGGGGATCACATAATCGTCCTCTTTTCCAAACAGTCCGAAGAATTTAGCCTTTCCCGGCACGATAATTGCCACCACATTTCCTCCGGTACAGTCCAGCTCCAAATCCGACACAAAGCCGATCCGGCAGCCGTCACAGATGTTGATGACCTCCCGGCACTTGAGCTCAGACATGGTTACGATCATGAGGTCCCCTCCTCTATGCTGCCGGTGCTATGTCTGCACCGAGATTGCCTTTCGAATCTGCGAAATTGCCCCCTTTTCCAATCTGGATACCTGCGCCTGTGAGATTCCCACCTCACCGGCGACCTCCATCTGGGTTCTTCCGTCGTAAAACCTCAGCGCCAGGATTCGTTTTTCCCGGTCTGTCAAATTCTTCATTGCCTCCCGCAGGGCAATGTGCTCAATCCAGCGCTCGTCGGTATTGCGGGTGTCCTTCACCTGATCCATCACCGTCAGCGGGTCGCCGCCGTCAGAATAGATGGGATCATATAAGCTCACCGGCGATGCAATGGCATCCATGGCAAAGTTGACCTCCTCCACCGGCAGCTCCAGCTTCTTGGCGATTTCCTCCATGCTGGGCTCCTTCTGGTGCTCCCGCATCAGCTGCTCCCGGGTTTGCAGCACCCTGTAAGCCGTGTCCCGAAGGCTTCGGCTGACCCGAATGGCGCTGTTGTCCCGCAAAAATCGCCGGATTTCTCCTGCGATCATGGGCACGCCATAGGTGGAAAATTTCGTATTCAGGCTGATATCAAAGTTTTCAATGGCTTTCAGCAGCCCGATGCACCCCACCTGAAACAGGTCGTCCGGATTCTCTCCGCTGCTGGAAAACCGCTGGATTACACTGAGCACCAGCCGGAGATTTCCCTCCACCAGTGCGTTTCTGGCAGACTGATCTCCCGCCTTGTACCGGCGCATCAGATCCATCATTTCGTCATTTTTCAATACCTTTAGTTTTGATGTGTTCACTCCGCAGATTTCAACCTTCCCAAGCATATGAAAAACCTCCCGGAAAAATTCCTGTTAGAATTTTTCCCAGGAGGCAAATTTTCATTCTGCCGAAAAAGAGAACTTATGGAGAGTTTCAGAGATTACTGCCCAGTAGTGACCAAAAAGCCATAGATTGCGCTTCCCTGATAGTGCTCGGACTGCCAATCGCCGGTCACCACATAGATCATATTGACGTCGCCGCCCTCCAGCGTAATTTCCCCGTCCTCACTCACCGGAATCTCAGTGCCGGTATCCTCAGGATCGTCCTGCCGATACATCGTCACGGTCATGTTGTCCGGCTGGGGTGCAAAGACCAGCTTTACCGTGTCAAAGGTAGTACGCTTTACAGTGGTATATTCGTCAAACACCCATTCCTGTGGTTTTTGACCGTCCAGCGCCGCATTGGACATGCCGCCCTCCATGGCGCTGTCATCACCATAGCTCCAATCGCCGGTTTTATAGGGAATCATCTGGGAATACTGCCCCAGAGAATCCTTGTACTGGACCACCAGATCCGGCGCCTGATTCACCACCTCCGGCTCCCACCATTTTCCGGTGCCGAACAGATCGGGAATGTCATTTTCATCGGGAAAATCCGGGTCGGGGGTGTTGTTTGTGACCACAATTTTCGTTGCGGAAATCTGCGCGGGAATGCTCATGGTTACCATTCCCGGGAACGAAACATCCATCAGGCAGCCCCGGTTCATGTCCTCCAGGGTCATGGGATTGCCATCGGCATCGGTGATTTCCGCGTTATCAATATAAACCTTGAGATAATCGCCGCCCAGCGCTTCCGTTCCGGCATCGTCATAGCAGGCCGCCATAATGGATCCGTCCTTCAGGTCCAGAAAAAAAATCATACCCACGGTATCCGAGCCGTTAGCCAGCGGATTTCCGGTTTCTTCGGAATCCTGTGTGCTGGCAGCCGGAGCAGACACCGCTTCCGCAC
>CAJKNS010000155.1 GCA_905201305.1 uncultured Eubacteriales bacterium | reverse complement strand
GCCGGGCGGATACAATATCTATAATGCCTGTGCCTGTATGGCTGCGGGCAGCGTCATGGGGCTGGAGGAGAAAACCGTTGCCCAGAGTCTGTCCCGGTTCCAGTGCGGCTTTGGGCGAATGGAGAAGTTCGATATCAACGGGACTCCCGTGCGGATGATCCTGATTAAGAACCCCGCCGGCTGCAACCAGGTGCTGAACTTCCTGACCAATACTACCACTCCTGCGGTGTTTGTTGCCTGCCTCAATGACCGGGCGCAGGACGGCAAGGACGTCAGCTGGATTTGGGACGTGGACTTTGAAAAGCTCCTTGGCATGGGCGATATGCTGAAGGAAGTCTATGTTTCCGGCGTCCGGGCGGACGACATGGCGCTGCGGTTCCTGTATGCGGGAATCCCCGAGGACAAAATCCACGTGGAAAAGGACTATGGAAAACTCATGGAAGCGGTTACCTCGCAGCCAAACCCGGTCTATGTGATGCCCACCTACACCGCAATGCTGGCGCTGCGTGATAAAATCAGCAAAACCTACGGGTTTAAGGAATATTGGGAGGCGTAACTATGGAACTGAATATCTGCCATCTCTATCCCGATATCCTGAACCTCTATGGGGATCGCGGCAATGTCACGTGCCTGAAAAAGCGTCTGGAATGGCGCGGCATTGACTGCAATGTGGAGGGCGTATCCATTGGCGACAAGCTGGAGGCGTCCAAATATGACCTGTTTTTCATTGGCGGCGGACAGGATTTTGAGCAGGGGGTTCTGCTTCAGGATCTTTCCGGCGAAAAAACGGCGGAAATCAAGGCCGCCATTGAGGATGAAAAGGTGTTTCTTGCCATTTGCGGCGGCTATCAGATTCTTGGAAGCTACTACAAAACCTGGGACGGGCAGCAGTGCGACTTCTTAGGCGCGCTGGATCTGTACACCGTGGGGCAGAAGGACCGAATGATCGGTAATTATATGTATGAGTGCGATGACCTGGGCGGTCAGACGGTGGTGGGCTTTGAAAACCACTCCGGTCAGACCTTCCTGGGGGACGGCGTAAAGCCCATTGGCAAGGTGCTCTCGGGCTATGGCAACAACGGCAAGGACGGCTATGAGGGCGCACGGTACAAAAACGTCTATGCCACCTACAGCCACGGCTGTCTGCTGCCAAAAAACCCTGCCATTGCGGACATGCTGATTCGCTGGGCGCTGGAGCGGAAATATCCCGGCTTCCAGCTGGAGCCTTTGGCGGATACTTTGGAAAATCGCGCCCACAGCTATATGGAGGAACGACTTCGTGCAGCACAGAATCGTTAAAGACGGTCCGCTGCTGGATGAGCTGGGTATCCTGCGGGAGCCCGGCTGGGCAACGGAGCTGAAGCTACAGTACCATCGGAAGGATGTCAAAGCCCCTGCCATCCGTCGGAAGGAATGGGACTATTACCTCATCACCAACGGAAAATTTGGACTGGCGCTTACCATTGCCGACAACGGCTATATGGGGCTGGTCAGCGTAAGCCTGCTGGATTTTAAGGAGCGCTGGGAGCAGACCACTTCACCTATGGTGGTTATGCCCATGGGAAAGTTGAAGCTGCCGGAAACCAGCACTGCCGGAGATCTCTATGCCGGCGGCAAGGGGTATCAGCTGCTGTTTGAAAACCATGGAGCGACCCGCCGGCTGACGTTTCATATGGACAATTTCCGGGATGGAAATCCCATCGACGGCAGCGTAACCCTGACCGAGCCGCCGGAGGATTCCATGGTGATTGCCACGCCCTTTGCCGGGCATCCCAAGGCGTTTTATTACAATCAGAAAATCGTTGGCATGCGGGCTTCCGGTGAGATCACCTTCCGGGATCGGGAATACCGCTTTGAACCATCCGATAGCTTCGGAATTCTGGATTGGGGCAGAGGGGTTTGGACCTATGACAACACCTGGTATTGGTCCGGTGCCGCCGGAGAAGTGGATGGCAAGGTTTTTGGCTTTAATCTGGGCTATGGCTTTGGCGACACCCGTGCAGCCTCGGAGAATATGCTGTTTTACGATGGAAAGGCGCACAAGCTGGATCGGGTGACCTTCCAGATTCCTCAAAAGGAAAATGGCGAAGACGATTTTATGAGTCCATGGCGGTTCACCTCAAGCGACGGGCGGTTTGAAGCGCTGTTTGAGCCGGTGCTGGATCGAAGCGCCCTGACCAAGGCGGGACCCCTGTGCTCTGACCAGCATCAGGTGTTTGGCACCTTTACCGGCAGTGCGGTTTTGGACGATGGACGGAGAATTCATCTGGATCGCTTCTTTGGATTTGCCGAAAAAGTACGAAATAAGTGGTGATGCTATGAAAAAAGTATTTGCATGGATCTTTCGGATTGCCTGCTTTGCGGTAATCGGATTTGCGATTTTTACCGTGGTACGGAGCTTTCTGCATCGGGATGATGACCATTCCCGGGAGGCGCTGCTGGGAATTTCAGAAACCACGCCCAGCGTGGATGAGCAAGCGTACCAGAGCGCAGAGGAGGAGCTGATCGCTGCGGCAGAGGCGCAGAGCGTGAAGGAAAATCCCACGGCGGTGCTCTATGACAATGGCGATATCTCGGTGTACCATCCCTATACCACGGTGACGGCTGCCTTTGGCGATATTATCAACAGCGTGGTGGCGGATCTTGTTTGGTATGTAGACAGCAAAGAGGTCAGCCGCAGTGAGCAGCAGCTTTTGGTAGAGGGCTCCACGGTGAGCTGTGATGTTGCGCTGGATCCTACCCAGGCGGGCTCCGATACGGCGGAGGTACAGCTGGAGGTGCAGCTGTCCGGCGGCGAGAGCTTTACCACATCCACCACGGTTGCAGTGGAACGGGTGGAGCAGGACGAAACGGCAACCATTATTAAGACCGAAGAGATCCCTGTTACGGCAACCTGCCATGCCAAGGTATATTCGGACTCCGCATTCTCCAACCAGATTGCGACCCTGGCGGATGGGACTTCCGGATTGCTGCTGGAGTATCAGAGCGACAGCCTGGGCACCACTGCCATCAAAATTCAAATGGAGGATGGCACCAGCGGCTGGGTTTCCGGTAAGGACGTGGAGATTTCTCAGGAGGATTGCACCACCAATGTGGACTATGACGATGAAAACAAGATGAACTTTGTCAACTCCATGGGTTACGACAGCAACACGGAATATCTGGTGTGGGTCAACCTCTATACCCAGCGGGTCAATGTGTTCCAGGGCTATCAGGGCAACTGGGCGCTGACGAACACCTTTGAGTGCTCCACCGGTAAGAACTCCTCGCCTACCACCACCGGTGTCTATACCTATTCCGCCCTTCAGGATCAGTGGGATCTGGGCAGCACCTATGTCAAGCCGGTTATGATCTACAACGGTGGCGAGGCAATCACCAGCCGACCCTATGACGCAAAGACCCATTATATCACCGATACCACCATGGGCAAGCCCGCTTCCGGCGGCAGCGTTCGGATGCGGGAGGACGACATCCAGTGGATGTCCGAGAATATCCCGGTTGGCACGCTGATTGTGGTATACTAAGGCAAGGAAAAACTCCTCCGTATGGACATCATACGGGGGAGTTTATGCGTTTGACGTTGTTAATTTCGGACAAAGGAGAGATAACGGGTGCCCTGAAAGGTGAGCTTGCCGGTATCGCCTTCTGCCAGCATGCCGTATTCTCTGCCGTCAACGGAGAATTCCATGCGGTCGCCGCTTTCTACTTCGAAGGTGACATAATACCAGGTGGAGCTGCTGGTGGAGTAGCCCTGGGAGCCGGTGACATCGCCGCCATTTGCAAAGCTGTGGTGGGAGACCTCTGTGCGCCGGGATACAACCCGAGCGGTGACGGAAAGCTGCGGCGAATGGTTGTTCTTGTTCCAGGTGCCGATTCCTCGCACAATGGTGACGATGAAGAAGCCCAGAATGCAGAGAAACACGATGGGAAACAGAATGCTCATGATGGAAAAGGTCGTGTCAAAGCTGTCAAAGCCGTAGCCCATGGAAAGACCTCCTTTTGACGAATTATTTCGATTTTCTACAGCATAGCATGGGAATGTTGGAAAGTCAACGAGAATGAAAATGATCGCGTCACATGTGATAGACCAGTATAACGGTCAAAATACTCCAACTTTATTGTATAATATATGGAAAAAGGCTGTCAATTCGAGGCGAATCAATTGGGAGGTGAGGAAATGGAACAAAAACTGCGCCGGGACCGCTGTATGGGCGATAATCTCCGGCGGCTGCGGAACCGTGCCGGACTGTCTCAGGAAAAGCTCTGTGCGGAGCTTCAGCGCCGGGGCTGCGATATCGGGCGCACCACCTATGCAAAATACGAGTCCGGAGAACTGAACATCCGGGTCAGCGTCTTGATGGAGCTCCGAAACATTTACGGCTGTTCCTATGACGAATTCTTTGTGGACCTGCAAAAATAGCTGCGTACACGCTTATTGGTGTACGCAGCTAAATTTATCTGCTTTGCTATCTTGGATAGAATTCCTGAAACCAGACTGCAGAATAAAACTCCGGTTGGGTGGTGACGGTTATTTCGCACCCGGTCAGGGGATGAGGGAATGTCATCTCCACACAGCATAGGCACTGGGTGGTTAGCCCCAGCAAATCGGAATACAGACTGGATTCCTCCGTGTTGTAAACCGGGTCCCCCAGCAGCGGCGCGCCGGATGCCATGGCGTGCAGCCGGATTTGGTGGGTGCGCCCGGTGAGCGGATGGAACGCATAGAGATTCCAATGGGGTGTTTCTAGCAGCAGCTCATAGGCGGTTCGGGCGGGCTGACCATCCTCCCGAATGGTGCGCCAAAGGGAGAATTCACTGAGCCGGTCAATGGGCAGATCAATGACGCCGTTTTTCTTTGGCAGCGCGCCATAGGTGGGAGCAACATAGGCTTTGTGAATCCGAGCTTTCTCCATGGATTCCGTTAAAATGCTTTTGATATAGCCGTTTTTGGCGAAAATCGTCACGCCGGTGGTGTCACGGTCCAGGCGATTCACCGGATGCACCGTTCCACTGCCGCAGTATGCCAGCAGACGATTGGCAAGGGTGCCGGTGTTCCGGGTGGCAGAGGGGTGAATGATAATACCGGCGGGCTTATGGAGGGCAATGATGGCTTCATCCTCATATAGAATGTGCAGCAGTCCCGGTTCCGGCGGAAAGTCGGCATGCTCCTCTGGCAGCGGCAGGGCAATTTCGTCTCCGGGGGATATAATGTAGTTGGTGTAGACCGGCATGCCGTTGACATACATCAGCGTCTGGTGCTTCAGCCGCTTAATGAGCCCGGCGGATAGATGGAGCCGGTAGCGGAGAATGGAAAACAGCTTTTTCCCGCTGTCCTCCGGCACGGCGGTATAGTGCAGGGTCAATGGACGTCCCTCCCTGGGTGTTGGTGGCACCATTATAGCGGAACACAGACGGAATGTCAAAACTCCCGGAACGGAATAGAATGCACAGGGAGGTGGAACCGTGAAGAAAAAGCTAGAGGCGTGGGTCATCGGCGGAGACGGACGGTATGCCTGGGCTGCCCGTCAGCTTCGGCAGGATGGCATGCCGGTGAAATGCTGGGGTGTACCCGGCATGGAGAATCAGGCGGAAAGTCTGGAAGCGGCGCTCAGCGGAGCAGACATTGTACTGCTGTCCATGAAGCCCTTTGAAGCGGAATGGCTTCGGGTGGATGGCGAGGAAATTCAGGCGGCAATGCTGCCCTACGTGCTTTCGCGGGATGCAATTCTGGTGGCAGGGAGATTTCCAGTGGAGGTGGAGTCCTGGCTGCAGACAAAAGGCGTCCGCTGCGTGAGCTTTCTGGAGCTGGAAGGGTATCTGCTCAGCAATGCGGAGATTACCGCCGAAGGCGCAGTGTATCTGCTGCTGCATCATTTACAGCGCACACTGTCCGGCGCAAAGATTTTGGTGATCGGCTATGGACGAATTGGCGGGTTTCTGGCGGGAAAGCTGCGCTTTCTGGGCGCAGTGATCGCAATTTT
>CAJKNS010000154.1 GCA_905201305.1 uncultured Eubacteriales bacterium | reverse complement strand
GGCGCTCTTCATCCGTGGTGCCGGGGGAGAAGCTGAAGTCGGTACCCACAAAGAAGTGCCAGATCTTCCACTCGCCGTCCTCCTTGATGAAGTCGATGGCGTATCTTTCGTACATCCACTGGCCGTCCAGGGGCGCGTCGTCAGGATCCATGGGGCCGCCGTGGCCGCAGATGTAGCCGGGGGTGTACCACATGGCCTGGGCGGTCTGGCCATCCCCGGCGATCTCGATCAGGGGGGTGGTCAGGGTGTGCATCTGACCCTCGCCGGGCTTGGGGCCGTGACCGATGTGGGGCTTTACATAGAAGGACCATACCACGTCCCGGCCGATCTGGAAGCCGCCGGCGTTGCCCCAGGAGATGTTGGGGGCCTTGTGGGCCCAGCAGGTCTCCATTTCGATGTCATGACGGTTGCAGGCATGCAGATACGCATGACGGCCCATGACGTTCTTGATTTGGATCATATCATACGCCCGCTGGATCTTCTCCTCGGGGGTAAATTCACGAATATTCTTAGGCATAACTGCGCACCTCCTTTAGTAGCTGAACGTATTGGCAAAGGTGTCATAGGGCTCGGGCATCTCGGGCTTGATCTCGAAGACGTAGTCCTCGCCGAAGGACTTGTACAGCTCGCCGGCCTCGGTGGGAGCGGGAGCCTCGGGGCCCTCGTGCTCATACATCTTGGCGGTGCCCCAGTTCTGCCCCAGGGGGCAGGCGATGTCGGTAAACATGATCATGTGCCAGATCTTCCACTGACCGTCCTCCTTGATGAAGTCCACGGCGCACTTTCCGAAGTTCCAGGCGGCCTTGGGGCCCTTGGAGTAAACCTCCGTGGTCTCGCCGAAGACGTACCACATGCCCTTGGCGGTCTGGCCATCGAAGGCCACCTCGATGATGGGAGAGGTCATGGTCAAAACGGTGTTGGAGCCCACGGCCCAGATTTCCTCATCGGATTTGCCGCCCAGCTCCTCGGGATACAGCCCGCGCATGACCTCGTTGGCCCACTTGGTCTGCTCGTTGTTGTAGTCCACGAAGAAGCCCTTGACGGCCTCATAGCCCACGTATTTGCCGTTGTTCACAGTGAGGGTGGGCTCGTTCTTGGACCAGTTTTCAAACTGACGCTTGTGCTGCTTGTAGCAATTCAGGAAGGTGAATGCTCCCATGATGTTTGCAATGGCGGTGGTATCCTCAACCACGTCTGCCATATGGAGCAGGTCAAGCGGCGGATGCTTATACATATGCGTTCCTCCATTCTTTTAAAGCGATTGTCTTCCTTTTCAGTGTACCCGGCAGTCGTCCCGGATGCAAGTATCACATTCCCACCTTGGGATTCACTTTCTTCTGCTGCAAGTTTTTCATATAGAAACAGCAGCTCTGGGACAAACGCTACATTTTTTGCTTTCCCTCCACAATTTCTTCATTTTTCTCTGGACACATCCACCGAAATCTGTTATACTACCTCCGTAATTATTACGATTGTGTGACGTTTATGTTTAACTTGCATGAATTTCCGCAATTCAATGATGAAAGGAGAAGAGAACATGAAACACCTGAAACGCAGCCTTGCGCTGCTGCTTTCCATGGCGCTGATCCTGGCGGTTATGGCTGGCTGCGGCGGCTCCGCTTCCTCTGCACCCGCTGCCGAGGCATCCAAAAGCGAGCCTGCACCCGCTGCCACAGAAGAGGCAGCGCCCGAGCAGCCCCAGGCGCCCGCTGCCGACGAAACCGGCAGCGCTACTGAAACCAGCGCCGCCGAAGAGGAAGCCATTCCCGATCTGCAGCTGCCCCTGACCGAGGGCGAAACACTCAGCTACTGGCAGACCAAGCCCGGCGGTGCCGTGGCAAATATGGCGCCCAACGGCTATTTTGACTACCCCCACTTCCAGGAGGCAGCCAGACTCACCGGCGTCACCCTGGACTTTATCCAGGCTGACTTCATGGTTGCCAACGAGCAGTTCAACCTGATGATCGCATCCCAGGACTATCCCGACATCTTCGGCAGCTTCAACAGCCTGTATTCCGACGGTGACGACAACGGCATCGAGGAAGAGGTCATTCTGGCGCTGGAGGACTATGAGGACCTGTTCCCCCACTACCAGAAGTACCGCACCTCCACCAAGTTCCTGGAAACCGCTACCTCCACCGCAGAAGGACATATCTCCGGCTTCTATGAGCTGATGAGCGACTTTATCGGTCCCTTCTTCGGCATGATGGGCCGCGGCGACTGGATCGAAGCCCTGGGTATGGACGTACCCGAAACCTACGACGAGCTCCACGAGCTGCTGATGGCAATGAAGAACCAGTATGGCTGCACCACCGCCATTTATCTGGATTCCGCAGCCGTTGGCAACGACAACTTCCTGGCTGCCGGCTACGGTGCCCCCTGCATGCTGGCGACCAATGCCAAGGAGAGCTATTGGATGGTGCAGGACGGCAAGGTCATGGACGGCATCACCAATGAAGGCTACAAGGAGTATCTGACCATGCTCCACCAGTGGTATGAAGACGGTCTGATTTCCCGCGACTTTGCCAATGCCCCCGGTGCTATGGATCCTGACGGTATGGCAGAGATCACCTCCGGCAACTGCGGCGTGTTCTTCAACGGCGCGCCCATGATGAGCATGTATTCCACCATGTCCGACGATCCCAACCTGCGGCTCATCGGTCTGCCCGACCCCGTAAAGGAAAAGGGCGACAAGACCCATGTGGATACCACCGAATATGACTTCGGCGTTGAGCGTATGAGCATCTCCACCAAGTGCAAGGACCCCGAGCTTGCCATCCAGTACTGCGACTTCTGGTTCACCGATCAGGGCATCCAGCTGGCAAACTACGGCGTTGAGGGGCTGTCCTGCGAAGTGGTTGACGGCAAGCCTCAGTTCACCGACACCGTGCTGAACAACCCCGATCTGGCTGCCGGCGACGCCATCTCCTTCTACACCGGTCGTAACAACACCCCCTCCTGGTCCTCCAACTCCAAGCTGCTGGTTTCCTTTAACGAGGACGAAGCAAACGCCTTTGAGGTTTGGTCCGCCAGCCGTGACAACCGGGATTCCTACCCCTATGTCGCCCAGCTGACCATCGACGAGAACTATGAAATCAGCAAGCTGGCTGCGGACTATGAATCCTATGCCCTGGAGTGCCGTGACAAGTTCATCACCGGCGATATGGACATTGAGAAGGAGTACGACTCCTATGTGAAAAAGGTTCGCACCATGGGTCTGACCCGCGCCCTGGAAATCAAGCAGGAGGCTTATGACCGCTATATGGCACAGTAATCCCCTTTGATTTTTCCACTCCTTTCTTATCCCCCTATATTTGGACCTGCCGTCATTTTGGCGGCAGGTCCTTTTTATTGGGCATTCCAACACAAATGTGCCAACGGTCTTCCGCCGCCATTTTATGCGGGATTGTACTTGACAAGCTGGCGTGTTGTTTGTATAATGTCCGTATTAAGACAGTTAATACAGTTGATTCACACAGAAACGAGGTGTTTCCATGCTGAGCATCAACTATAAGGACCCGCGCCCCATTTATGAGCAGGTCCGCGATGCCCTGCGGCAGCTGATTTTATCCGGCGCTATTGCCCCGGGAGAAAAGCTCCCGTCGGTGCGGGAGCTGGCAGCGTCCCTTGCCATCAACCCCAACACCATTCAGCGCTCCTATCGGGAGCTGGAGAGTCTGGGACTGATCAACACGGTTCCGGGCAAGGGAGCATTTGCTTCCACCGACGGTATGGCTGCCCATCGGCGCATCCAGGAGCTCACCGATCAACTCACCGGCGCCGTGCAGGAGCTGAAGCTGTTGGGTGTCTCCCGAGCAGACGTTTTGTCTGCCGCCCAAGCAGCCTATGGAAAGGAGGAAGAAGCATGATTACCGTTACTAATCTTACAAAATCCTTTGGCGCCTTCCGGGCGCTGGATCAGGTTTCCCTTACCGTTCAGGAGGGCACCGTCTATGGACTGGTAGGGCCCAACGGCGCGGGAAAATCTACCTTGATTCGACATCTCACCGGCGTTTACCGTCCCGACAGCGGCAATGTTGCCATTGACGGTGCGCCAGTCTGGGATAATCCTGCCGTCAAATCCAAAATTCTCTGCATTTACGATGATATCTACTACTATATGCACGCCACTACCCGGGATTTGATGCAGCTCTACCGTGGGCTCTATCCCAGCTTTGATATGGAGCGCTACAACAAGCTTCGTGATATTTTTCCTGAGCTCAAGGAAAACGCGCCCCTCCGCAGTCTATCCAAGGGCATGCTGAAGCAGAGCGCCTTCTGGCTGAGCATGAGCTGCCGTCCGGAGATCCTTTTGCTGGACGAACCGGTGGACGGTCTGGACCCGGTGATGCGCCGTCAGGTGATGTCCATTCTCATGAGCGATGTGGCGGAATACGGCACCACCGTGCTGCTGTCCTCCCACAACCTCCGGGAGCTGGAGGACGTATGCGACCACGTGGGCATTCTCCACCATGGCAAGGTGCTGCTGGAACGGAGTCTGTCAGAGCTTCAGGACAGCATCTGCAAAATTCAGATTCTCTTTGGGGATAAACCGCCGGCAGAGCTGCCCGGGCTGAAAATTCTCCACGAGTCCGCTGCCGGACGGCTGAAAACCTACATTGTCCGCGGCGCGCCGGATGTGACCCAGGCAAAGCTCGCAGTCTATAACCCCCTCTATGTGGAGGCGCTGCCCCTGACCCTGGAGGAAATCTTTATCTATGAGTTAGGAGGTATGTCCTATGAAGTGCAAGACATCCTGCTTTAATCCCATTCTTTCCAAGAATGACCTGCGTCGGTTCTGGCCTCTTCCGGTGTGCAGCTTTTTCCTGTTCCTCTGCACCCTTGTGCTGCCCCTTTATCGCTATCTCGGCGATGAAACCACCGGTATGCTGCCGCAGTATTACGATGCTCACCCAGACGGCAGCGCTCTGCTGCAAAGTACCACACGTTATCTCGCCTCCGCATATGTCTGGCAGGTTTTTCTGCTTGCAGCCCTTGCGCTGGTATCGGCGCTGCTGCTGTTCCAGCATCTTCACGGCAAAAAGGAGATTCAATTCTACCTGAGCCTGCCCATGCGCCGCAGCGGGCTGTATCTCACCTCCCTGCTCACCGGGCTTTTGATGATTCTGCTGCCTATGGCGCTGTGCTATGGGCTTGCAGCAGGCATCTGCCTGCACTTTGCGGTCAGTGCTCAGCCGGTTCTTCAGCTGCTTGCCGCATGCTGTCTGATTTTCCTGCTGTTTTATGGCATGGCAGTGCTTGCCTGCGTGCTGGCAGGGCAGCGGTTTGGTGCGTTTCTGCTCTATGCCGGCATGCACGGGGCCGCAGTGGCGATTTGGGTGGGTCTTGCTCAGGTTGCCGAATGCTTTATTCCCGGCTTCTCCGCCAACATGGAACCGCCTCAGTGGTTTGTCTGGCTGATGCCCCTTGTTCGTCTGTACTCTGACGGCGTCATAGACGCACAAAACGTCTTTCATCTGACCATTCCCCTGATTTATGGCGGAGTCGGATTGATGCTTCTGGTGCTTTCCGGCATGCTCTATCAAATTCGCCGGGCGGAAACCGCAGGAGAGATGTTGTCGTTCTCCGCCGTAAAAATCCTCAGCAAGGTGTTTGCCGCACTTGTCGTGGGACTGGGCGGCTTTGCCCTGCTCCAGCTGCTGGCATTCCCGGATCAGTCCGTCTCCTTTGGGGTATTGATGCTGCTGGTGCTGCTGCTCATTGCCATCGGCTGGATCGCCGCAGAGATGATTATCCAGAAGTCCTTCCGGATTTTCCATTCCCGTTCGGCGCTCATTGGCGGCGCCCTGCTGGTGGTCACTGCCGCCGCGATGTTGGGCGCAAAAGCGGACGCCTTTGGCTATATCCATCGAATTCCCGATGCCGATCAGGTAAAATCCGCCAACATCTCCATGCAGTATTATCAGGTCTATAATTATACAGAGGTTGCGCCCGCAGACGCGCTGTCCCTCCATGAAGCCG
>CAJKNS010000153.1 GCA_905201305.1 uncultured Eubacteriales bacterium | reverse complement strand
CCGCCGTTGCCATGGAGATCGAAGCCCGTACCGATCAGGAGGCAGGGGAGGAGCAGACGCCGCCTTACCAGTTCCCGCCCATGACCATGCTCTCCGAAGCCATGGGCTCCAAGGAGGACAACACCGAGGAAATGCGCTCCAATGTTCTCAAGCTGGAGGAAACCCTCCACAGCTTCAATGTGGACATTAAAATCGACAATGTGGTGCGCGGTCCCACGGTCACCCGGTATGAAATGGAGCTGCGTCCCGGCGTGAAGATGAACAAGATTACCAATCTCCATGAGGACATTGCCCTGGCGCTGGGTGTTTCCGGCGTCCGTGTGGCAGCGGTGCCGGGCAAGAGCTCCATCATCGGCATCGAGGTGCCCAACCGCATCACCACCTCCGTGCCCATTCGTGAGGTACTCAGCTCCGATGCGTTCCGAAAGAATTCCTCGGCGCTGGCATTTGCGGCGGGCAAGGACATCGGCGGCAACTACATCGTGGGCGACCTGGCAAAAATGCCCCATCTGCTGATCGCCGGTACCACCGGCTCCGGTAAGTCCGTCTGCATGAACAGCATCATCGTGTCCCTGCTCTATCGTTCCACCCCCGAACAGGTCAGAATGATTATGATCGACCCCAAAATGGTGGAGCTGAGCATTTATAACGGCATTCCCCATCTGCTGATTCCCGTGGTCACCGATGCCAAAAAGGCAGCGGGCGCCCTCCAGTGGGCAGTGACGGAGATGGAGCGCCGGTATCAGCTGCTGGCGGACTACAAGGTCCGGGACCTCAAGGGCTACAACAAGCTCGCCCAGCGGGACCCCAACCTCACCCCCATGCCCCAGATTGTGATTATCATCGACGAGCTGGCGGATTTGATGCTGGTGGCGGCGAAAGAGGTGGAAAGCTCCATCGTCCGCATTGCCCAGAAGGCGCGTGCGGCGGGCATGTATCTGGTAATCGCCACCCAGCGTCCCTCTGCCGATGTTATCACCGGTATCATGAAGGCGAATATTCCCTCCCGCATTGCCTTTGCCGTAGCGTCCGCCACCGACAGCCGGATCATTCTGGACGAAAACGGTGCGGAAAAGCTGGTGGGCAAGGGCGACATGCTCTATGCACCTCTGGGTGCAGGCAAGCCCACCCGAGTCCAGGGCTGCTTTATCACCGACGAAGAGGCGGAAGAGGTGGCGGAATTTGTAAAAACCTCCTCCGATGCCGATTATTCCGACGAAATTCTCAAGGAAATCGAGCAGAACGTCACCGGCGGGAAAAACGGCAAGGACAGCGACGGCGATCAGCTGGCAATGGAGCTGGACGGCGACCCGCTGCTGCCGGATGCGGTGGAGGTGGTGCTCGATACCGGGCAGGCGTCCACCTCCATGCTCCAGCGGCGGTTGAAGCTGGGCTATGCCCATGCGGCGCGGATTGTGGACGAGCTGGAGGAGAAGGGCATTGTGGGACCATTTGAGGGCTCCAAAGCCCGGCAGGTGCTCATCACCCGGGACCAGTGGGACACCATGGTGGGACTGAATCCCAAGGCAAAGCCCCCGGAGGAGCAGACTGCAATTCCCGATGACGATGTACCCTTTGACGAAGACTAACACGGAGGATTCGATATGAAACGGATTTTACTGCTCAGCACCGGCGGCACCATCGCCTCCCGTCCCGGCGCCGACGGCTTGGAGCCGGAAATGAGCGGACAGGAGCTTCTTTCCTGTCTGGGGGACCTGAGCGGACGGTTTCAGGTGGAGGTACGGCAGATCATGAGCCTGGATTCCTCCAATGTGCAGGCGGAGGAATGGAAGATCATGGCGCGGAGCGTCTATGAACGCCTCCCTGATTTCGACGGCTTTATCATTACCCACGGCACCGACACCATGGCATACTCCGCCTCCATGCTGAGCTTTATGCTGAAGAATCTCCATAAGCCCGTGGTGTTCACCGGCTCCCAGATTCCCATGGACAATATGCTCACCGACGCCCGGAACAACCTGTTCTGCGCCCTGGCGGCGGTGGAAGCGGACATTCAGGGGGTGTCGGTGGCGTTTAACCGGCATATCATTCGCGGCTGCCGGGCGGTAAAGGTGCGGACCATGGGGTTCGATGCCTTTGAAAGCGTCAACGCCCGGTATCTGGGGGAGATTTTTGCCGACGGACTGCGGGTCTATGACCGGCAAATCCCCCAAAATACGGAGAAAACCCGGCTTCTCGATCAGGTTTCCACCGATGTGTTCCTGTTAAAGCTCATTCCCAACACCAACCCCCGGCTCTTTGACCATCTGGCGGAGATCGGCTATCGCGGCGTGGTGCTGGAGACGTTTGGGGCAGGGGGGATGCACTTCCACCGAAGGGATCTTCTCGAAAAGCTCCGGATGCTGGAGGAAAAGGGCATTGTGGTGGTGGCATGCAGCCAGTGCCTGTACGAGCCCAGCAATTTCACCATCTATGAGGTGGGACGGAAGCTGCTGGAAGCCGGTGTGATTCCCGCAGGCGATATGACCACCGAGGCGGCTGTCACCAAGCTCATGTGGGCGCTGGGACAGACGGAGGACCCGGAAAGGGTGAGAGAGATTTTTTCCAGGAATTATACCGGAGAGATCAGCGAGTGAGATAAGAGAGAATCAGGGAAGGAGGGAACCCATGGCGCTGGAGAACAAATTGGGCATCACCGATTCCGGGCTGCTTGCCCGGGAGGAGGAAAAGCGCAGCAAGAAAAAGGCGGCGTGGCTGTTTGAAAGCGGCACCCTGGATACCCTGAACCCGGGGACATTTGCGGCGCTGCAAGCGATTCACCGGTATTTGTTCGAGGATATTTATGACTTTGCCGGGAAAATCCGCACCGTCAATCTGGCAAAGGGGAATTTCCGCTTTGCTCCGGTGCTGTATCTGGAAGCGGCGCTCCAAACGATTGAAAAAATGCCCCAGTCCACCTTTGAGGAAATCGTTGAAAAGTATGTGGAAATGAATATTGCCCACCCATTTCGGGAGGGCAACGGACGGAGCATGCGGATTTGGCTGGACGGAATGCTGAAGCACGGCATCGGTCAGGTGGTGGATTGGAGTCAGGTCGATCAGGAGGACTATCTTCTGGCAATGGAGCGCAGCCCCATCCGGGATACGGAGATCAAGACGGTGCTGCGGGCGGCGCTGACAGAGGAGGTTTCCAGCCGGGAGATCTATATGAAGGGGATCGACCGGAGCTATTACTATGAGGGGTATTGTGCGTTTCAGACGGAGAAAATCTGACTGGGATGGGGAAGGAAAGAACGAAGAAGATAGAATGAATCATAAAGAGTAAAATAGGTGTCCTTGACGGGACGGATTGAAAAACTGGGCAGTTACGGCGGTGCAATCGACCTCCGTAACTGCCCGTAAATAATTTGCAATGAAACGACACCTGGTTTATTCTTTCCATCTGCCACCGGAGAACGCTATTTGAGTGAATCGTGAAAAAGCAAAAAACGCCCCACGCCGTGTTGACTTGGAACCACGGCATGGGGCGCAGGTTTCGGTTGTGCAGGTCCGAAACAAAAGTAAGGAAGAAAGAGAGTATATATAAATAAAGTAAAGGAGAAATTGTCAGATTGGATTGAAACGAGTTTTAATAAAACACCAGCCTTTCCTCCGGCGGCGGGCTGTCAGCGCATCCGGGAATGTTTCCCCGGCGATCAGCTTATCACCTTCCGGTTTCTATGTCTAAAGAATACCGGAGGATTATGAACACCCCATGAACGAAGATAAAACAAACCATTAACCTTAGGCAGCACCGCGCAAATTTTATTCGAGGTTCTCCAACTGCTTCCGGTCCAGCACATGGATGGTCCCGTAGCCAGTTTTCAACAGTCCCTGTCTCGAAAAGCTGCCAAGCAGCCGGCTCACCGTCACCCGGCTTAAGCCCAGCGCCGCTGCCAGCTCCTCGTGGGTTACCTGAATGTTGTCCCCCTGGGGATGGTTGAGAAGGAGATTTGCCAGCCGCTGCTGGGCGGTCTGGAAGCTCATGGTGTCCACATGACCGCTGAGCAGCCGTACCGTCCGGGCGAGATAGGTAATCATTGCGGACGCCAGCTCCGGATGCGCCCGAAACAGCTCGTCCACCTTGCTGTGGCTCAGCCGGACGATTTGACAGTCCGTGGCAGCCTCGGCGGTGGAAACCCGGGGCATGCCGTCGAAAAAGGAGGCTTCGCCAAAGATGCTCCCAGGACCGTAGGTGGTCAGCAGCCGGACCTCGCCCTCGTCGGAGGTCATCATGGTCCGAACTGCCCCTGACCCAAGACAGTAGAGATATTCCGGCTCCTGCCCCTGGATGTAGATGATCTGCCCCTTGGGATAGGACATGGGATGCCCTGCCGCGAAAAACGGCGCGAATAATCCCATGGGCAGCCCTGCCTCCGGCGATGAAAAGCTGTCGTAATACATGAAATCCCCTCCTTTTTGGAGTTTTCTTACCTAGATTGTAACATACGCTACATTCTTTCTGCAAGCAATGTGCAATAATAAATGCAAGAAATGTGGCAGCAATCCATTGGCTGCCGAAAAACAACAAGGAGGAATCTACGATGGGAATGACCATGACCCAAAAAATTCTCGCAGCCCATGCGGGAAAAGCATCGGTTGCCGCAGGCGAGCTGATTGAGGCGAAGCTGGACCTGGTGCTGGGCAACGACGTCACCACCCCCGTTGCCATCACGGAGTTTGAAAACGCCGGCTTTACCAAGGTCTTCGACAAGGACAAGATTGCCATTGTGCTGGACCATTTTACCCCCTGTAAGGACATCAACGCCGCAAAGCTCAGCCTTCAGGCGCGCACCTTTGCGAAAAAGCACAGCATCACCAACTTCTTTGACGTTGGCACCATGGGCATTGAGCATGCGCTGCTGCCGGAAAAGGGACTGATCGCTGCGGGCGAATGTTGCATCGGCGCGGACTCCCACACCTGTACCTACGGCGCACTGGGCGCGTTTTCCACGGGCATCGGCTCCACGGATATGTGCGCGGGCATGGCGTCCGGACGGGCATGGTTCAAGGTCCCTGCCGCCATTCAGTTCCATCTGACTGGAGAGCTCCAGCCCTGGGTTTCCGGCAAGGACGTGATTCTGCACATCATCGGCATGATCGGCGTGGACGGCGCGCTGTACAAGTCTATGGAGTTCACCGGTCCCGGCGTGGCTGCCCTTTCCATGGACGACCGGTTCACCATCGCCAACATGGCAATTGAAGCAGGCGCGAAAAACGGCATTTTCCCGGTGGACGAAAAGACCGTGGAATACATGACCGGACGTGTGAACCGTCCCTGGACCGCCTATGAGGACCTGGCGGGAATTTGCCGCCGATCCCGACGCGGAATATGAAAAGACCATCGAAATCGACCTTAGTAAGATCGAGCCCACCGTATCCCTGCCCCATCTGCCCAGCAACACCAAAACGGTCAAGGAGGTTGCGGGCATGGACATTCAGCAGTGCGTCATCGGCTCCTGCACCAACGGGCGGATCTCCGACCTGCGGGTTGCCGCAAAGGTCATGGAGGGGAAGAAGGTAGCGGACGGCGTTCGCTGCATCGTGATCCCCGCCACCCAGGATGTTTACATGCAGGCGCTGAAGGAGGGGCTCATTGAAACCTTCATCACCGCCGGCGCCGTGGTTTCCACCCCCACCTGCGGTCCCTGTCTGGGCGGACATATGGGCGTTCTCTATGCGGGCGAGCGCGCCATTTCCACCACCAACCGGAACTTTGTGGGCAGAATGGGACATGTGAAGAGCGAGGTTGTGCTCTCTTCTCCTGCGGTGGCAGCGGCTTCCGCAGTGAAGGGCACCATCTGCACCCCGGACGATCTTTAAGAAAGGAGCGATTTCCATGAAAATTACCGGTAATGTACATAAGTACGGTTCCAATGTGGACACCGACGTGATTATCCCTGCCCGTTACCTCAACGAGCCGGATCATAAGGCTCTGGCTTCCCACTGCATGGAGGATATCGACAAGGACTTTGTGAACCGGGTGCAG
>CAJKNS010000152.1 GCA_905201305.1 uncultured Eubacteriales bacterium | reverse complement strand
GGAAAACTAGCAGACTTAGCACCAACAATGTTAGAACTAATGGGAATAGAAAAACCAGCAGAAATGACAGGAGAAAGTCTACTAACAAAATAAAATCAAAAGAAAAATAAAAAATAAAATTTAGAACATTTGCTGTAAAAAGTAAATGTTCTGAGTCATTACTCATGCTCCAGGTTCTTGGGCATGATTTCATTTTTCATTGAGAGGGGTTCCCGCTGTGATTAAACTTGTGAATGTGAACAAATATTTCGGCGATCTCCATGTATTAAAGGATGTCAATCTGGAAGTTGCAGAGGGCGAAAAGCTGGTCATCATCGGACCCTCCGGCTCCGGCAAGTCCACCACCGTGCGCTGTATGAATTTTCTGGAGGAGCCCACCTCCGGCGAGGTTTGGATTGACGGCACGCTGCTGACCAACAAAAACAAAACCCAGCTGAACCGTACCACCATGAGCATGGTGTTCCAGCAGTTCAACCTTTATCCCCACAAAACCGTGCTCCAGAACCTGACGCTGGCGCCTATCAAGCTCCACCATAAGCCCAAGAAGGAAGCTGAGGACCTTGCGTATCACTATCTGGATGTGGTTGGTCTAAGGGACAAAGCCAACGTCTATCCTACCACGCTTTCCGGCGGACAGCAGCAGCGTGTGGCAATTGCCCGTGCTCTGTGCTGCCAGACCAAGATCATCCTGTTTGATGAGCCCACCTCGGCGCTGGATCCTGAGACGGTGCAGGACGTTCTGGACGTTATGATTAAGCTCTCCAAGGAGAACATCACCATGGTGGTGGTAACCCACGAGATGGGCTTTGCCCGTCAGGTGGCAGACCGTGTGATCTTTATGGCAGACGGCACCATCATTGAGGAAGGTCCCCCGGAGCACTTCTTTGAGAATCCCACCCATGAGCGGACCAAGCAGTTCCTCTCCAAGATTCTCCGCTGATTTTTGCATGCAGCACGTCCTCTGACGTGTTTCAGGACATACCTTATTGTTATAGTCTGACTATGAATGGAGGAAATTTCAATGAGCAAACTGAAAAAACTGACGGCAATGGCGCTGTCCACTGTAATGGCTTTTGGCCTTCTGGCAGGCTGCGGCGATTCCGCTGCATCCTCTGCTCCGGCTGAGACTGCCGCAGCGACTACCGCTGCACCTGCTACCGAAGAAACCGCTGCACCTGCTGCTGCCGGTTCCGCTGCTGAAACCGAAGCTGCTGCTGATCCCGCTTCCTACGGCTCCGACGTTCAGGCGATCATCGATCGCGGCGTGCTGAAGGTTGGCGTTAAGAGCGACGTTCTGGGCTTTGGTTATATGGATCCCCTGACCAGCGAGTATGAGGGCATGGAGATTGACCTTGCCAAGAAGCTGGCTGAGTTCCTGGGCGTTGACGTGGAGTTCACCACCGTTACCGCTGCTACCCGTACCGAGCTGCTGGATTCCGGCGACATCGACTGCGTTATGGCAACCTTCACCATCACCGACGAGCGCAAGCAGTCCTGGGATTTCACCACTCCCTACTACACCGACCATGTTACCGTGCTGGTCAAGGATTCTGCAAACCTCAAGACCCTGGAAGACCTGAAGGATAAGACCGTTGGTGTTTCCTCCGGTTCCACCTCCGCAAAGTCCCTGGTTAAGGCAATGATCGAAAACGGCGTTATCACCGGCGACGGCTTCAATGAAGAGTCCTTCGATCCCGCCACCTGGACCGAGGGTGTCAGCTTCAAGCAGTATGACGACTATCCCTCCATCTCCACCGCTCTGGAGGCGGACGAGGTTGACGCATTCTGCGTGGATAAGTCCATCCTGGCTGTTTACAAGACCGCCGGTCGCAGCTACATCGACGCCGAGTTCTCCCCTCAGGAGTACGGCATCGCTACCACCAAGGGCTCCGGCTTCTCCAAGCTCTGCGAGGATGAGGTTACCACCTGGCTCAGTGACGGCACCATTGATAGCCTGATTGCACAGTACAACCTGGGCTAATTCCTGATAACATTATGAGGCAGAACGGCTGTCCTGGCGTTCTGCCCCAAATCAGAGGGTCTCGGCTTGGTTCGGGACCTTCCGATTTGGGAAATTCTATTTGGAGGCGATATCATGGCTGGAATCTTTTCCGAAAGAGCCTGGAACAAGGTGTGGCTCTATCGCGCCGGCTTTTTGAAGGGACTGGGCCCCACCGCCGAAACAGCGCTCTTTGGGCTGATTCTGGCACTGGTGCTGGGCATCCTGTTTGGCTTGATGGCAACCAGCAATAAGAAGGTATTGCGGGGCATCAGCCGGGGTTACGTGCAGTTCTTCCAGAATCCCCAGGTGCTGCTTCAGCTCTGCTTCCTTTACTATGCGCTGGCGTTTTCCGGCAACAGCATCGGTATTCTTGCCACGGGCTTTATTGCGCTGGGCATTTACCATGGCGCTTATATGGCAGAGGTAGTGCGCAGCGGCATTCAGGCGGTTCCCAAGGGACAGTTTGAAGCGGCACAGTCTCAGGGCTTTAACTATGTAGAGCGGATGTATTACATCATCCTGCCCCAGTCCATTAAGATCATTCTGCCGCCCATGGTGAATCAGGTGGTCAACCTCATCAAGAACACCTCCTGTCTGTATATCATCGGCGGAACGGATCTTATCTCCATTACCTACAGCTTTGTCACCGGCGAAAACGCCGGCGGTGCCTATGGTCCGGCATACCTGGTCAGCGGCATTCTGTTCTTTATCGTGTGCTTCCCGCTGTCTACTCTGGCAAGCCGTTGGGAGCAGAGTCTGAAAAATCGGGATAAGCGCAAGAACACCAAGGATGACGCCAAGACTGAGGAGGTGGCAGCATGAGTACCGTCGGCGCAAGCTTCAGTATGCTGAAAAACCAGGCAATTCTTCAGTTTATTCTGAAGGGATTGGCGTTTACGCTGGTAATTTCACTGGTTGCGGTGGTAATTGGCATCCTGTTCGGCAGCATTTTGGCGCTGGTGCGGAACTACTGCACCGGAAAAACCCGGGTGCTGAAATGGCTGGCAACGGCTTATATTGAGATTTTCCGGAATACCCCGCTGCTGCTGTGGATTTTTATCTGTGTGGTATTCTGCCCCACACCGAAGTTTTTGAGCAAGCCCATGTTCACGCTGACCTCTGTGGAGGTAGGACTGCTGTTCAAGGCCTGCGTGGCGCTGGTGCTGTTCACCTCGTCTGTAATTGCCGAGATCGTGCGCGGCGGTCTGAATGCCGTGGCACAGGGACAGTTTGAGGCGGGACATTCTCAGGGCTTTAACACAGTCCAGATCATGGTCTACATCGTGCTGCCTCAGGCGTACCGCAGCGTGATTCCCACTCTGCTGGGTCAGTGCATTACCACCATCAAGGACTCCTCTTATCTGGCAAATGTGGCGGTAATTGAGCTCATGAGCCGGGTAAAAAAGATCCTGTCTGCCGCCAATATGTACAACGGGACCGGTCAGATTAACGTTTCCGACGTATTTGTGCTGTTTGGCGTAGCGTTTGTGATTTACTTTGTTATCAACTTTATTCTCTCCTGCACCGTGCGGTATCTGCAAAAGCGTTCCAAGCGGAATAAGCAGGTGACGGTGGAGCTGCTGACAACCGAATAAGGAACTAAGGCAACACCGCACAAATGCGTCTGCGGATTCTGGCGGATCTTTTCCGCCAGAAATACGTTTGTAAAACCTTGAAATACACAAAGTATTCCTGCGGTTTTACATCTTTTTCTGACGAAAAATCTCTCGTCAGACTCTCTTGCCGATTTGTGCGGTATTGCCCTAAAAAACCTCCCGTCCGCTCGGATGGGAGGTTTTTGACATTATTCCGAAATATGCTCCATACCCTGGGCGAGGACGGTTTCCACATGACCGTCTGCCAGAGAGTAGAAAATGGATTTTCCCTCTCTGCGGCTTTTTACCAGCCTGCCCTGCTTTAAAATCCGAAGCTGATGGGAAACGGCGCTTTGATTCATGCCGATCAGCTGGGCAAGATCGCAGACGCAAAGCTCATGCTGACTCAGACTCCACAGAATTTTCACCCGTGTGGCATCGCCAAAGAGCTTAAACAGCCCTGCCATATCAGAAAACTGCTGGGGACTGGGACTATGAGACTGCACCTCGTCGATTGCGTCCTGATGGACGCAGACAAGTTCACAGATTTCGTTTTCTTCGGGGAGTATTTCCATCTTAGCGCCTCCGTTCTTATGCATCGTTACCATAATTATACCGCAGGCTGTCAAGAATCTCAAGGAGAAACCGAGGGAGGACTATACAAGCGTCAGTAAAATGTGATAAAATGCAGCTAGCATCGAAATTAGGGAGGAACGGCATATGCAGTGGAACTGGACAGCGGAAAAAACGGCACAGTGGCTCCAGCCTGCCATGGAAGCGCCTTATCTGGCGCTGCGCTGGAAGGAGCAGGGCTTTGAACAATTCCTGGATAACGGCTGCGGTCCCGGCAGACATGCGATCTTCTTTGCGTCCCGGGACTTTCGGGTGACGGCACTGGATCAGTCAGAGCAGGCGCTGGAATATCTGGGAGACTGGGCGAAAAAGACAAAGCTGGAAGTGAAGACTGTACAGGGGGACCTGTTCCATATGCCATTTGCGGCGGACCGGTTTGACTGTATTATGGACTATAATGCTTCCTATCATACCGATACTGCCGGCTATCTCCAGGCGATTTCTCAGCTGCGGCGGGTGCTGCGTCCGGGCGGCGAGGTCTATCTGACGCTGCTGTCTCAGAATGATCCGGGGTTTTTGTCTGCGCCGGCGGAAAGCCATGTGGATCGCTACACCCTGCTGCATGAGGGCGGTACACCGCATTTTTACGGATGCCAGGAGGACTTTTCGGAGCTGTTCCAGGGCTTTTCCATGGCGATGCCCCCGCGGGAAATTCGCACCCGTGGTCCCGGCAGCACCAAGGAAAGCGTTCATTATCACCTGCTGCTGAAAAAGGAGGAGCTATGATACGGTTTAGAGAACATCATCCACTGCTGGCAAGCCTGCTGGTGCTGGCTGCCATGGTGGCAGGCATGCTGCTTGGCGGCGTCATTGGTGGAATTGCAATGGTCGTTCCACCGGCGGCGGATTTGCTTGGAGACTATGGCGTCCAGCTGATCGTAGAGCTGGGGATGCTGGCAGTGATGGTAGGTATGACCTTTCTGCTGCGGATGGGACGGGTGTTTACCTGCCGCGGACGTGGCTTTTGGAAAAGCCTTGTTCCTGCGGCGGTGATCCTGGGGCTCTATGCGCTGGCGGGGGTGGAAAGCCTGGTGTTCTATGTGGGCAGTCCACTCCAGCACCCGGTGCATATTCTGCTGTTTGTGCTGTGTATGGCGGCAGTGGGCATTACGGAGGAGCTGACCTTCCGTGGGCTGATTGCCGGAATGCTTTATGACAAATACGGCGCAACCCCTGCGGGCGTGTGGTTCTCTGTGATGGCATCCAGCTTACTGTTTGGCTTGGTCCATCTAAGCAATGCGGTGGGTGCGGATTTGTCCGGCGTACTGATACAGATGGTAGGCGCGATTGCACTGGGCATGTGCCTTGCTGCGCTGTATTTTCGCTGCCGGAACCTGTGGGCAGTGGCGGCGGTGCATGGATTTATGGACTTTTGTGCCCTGCTGACCAGCGGCGTATTTCGGGAGGACAGCCTGACGGATATCATCGACGGCTATTCCGGTGCCAATCTCCTTGCGTTCGGGTTATATGTGGTGATTGCGCTGGTGCTGCTGCGACCCAGTAAGCTGCGGGAGATTACCAGCCGGCAGGACAGCGATGTATCTACAACCGCTTGGCTTGGAATTTCCACCGGGCTAGTGGGCTTCCTTGTGGGCGCTGTTGTTGTTTTGTCGTTGATTTAAAAATCCAAGTTCTGCAACCTTTGAACGGGAAAATACGTCTTTTAATGCAGATGAAATTCGGGAATCTATCTGAAAGGAACGGGAGCTATGAAAAAAATCGGAATTATAATTATAGTCTGCATGCTGCTGACAGGCTGCGGCAG
>CAJKNS010000151.1 GCA_905201305.1 uncultured Eubacteriales bacterium | reverse complement strand
TTTAATGTACGTCCTGAGGCGGCTGCCGCAGCTGCAGCCACCCGTGCAGGGGTAGAAATCCGCACCTACCGGATCATCTACGAGTGCATTGAGGAAGTGGAGAAGGCAATGAAGGGCATGCTGGATCCCAAGTTCAAGGAAGTTGTGGTGGGTCATGCTACCGTTCGCCAGACCTACAAGGTATCTTCGGTTGGCACGGTTGCAGGCTGCTATGTCAACGACGGTAAGATTCAGCGTGACGGCAGCGTGCGCGTGGTCCGCGACGGCATTGTGGTGCATGAGGGCGTACTGGGCTCTCTGCAGCGGTTCAAGGATTCCGTCAAGGAGGTCACCACCGGCTTCGAGTGCGGCATGACCATCGATAAATTTAACGATATCAAGGAAGGCGACGTCTTTGAGTGCTTCGTCATGGAGCAGATCAAGGACTGATATAAGGAGGGACGCATATGGCATCCAGCCGAATCGGACGCATTAACGAAGAGATTATGCGGGAGCTGAGCACATCCATTCGCTCCTTAAAGGACCCCAGAGTCCAGGGGATGATTACCATCACCGCCGTGGATACGGCGTCGGATCTCCGAACCGCCAAGGTCTATGTGAGCGTTTATGACAAATCCCGCAGCAAAGAGGTGCTCAAGGGACTCAAATCCGCCGGAGGTTTTCTCCGGCGGCAGCTGGGGGCATCCCTGCAGCTTCGCTATACACCGGAGCTGGTCTTTGAAGAGGACCACTCCATTGAACACGGCACCAGAATTTTTGAAATTCTGTCCAAACTGGATATACCAGAGGATGAACCCAATGATGAAAACAATGACGAACAGGGAAACGGCTGAGTTTCTTCGCAGCCATGACCACTATCTGATCCTCAACCATCGCCGCCCGGACGGTGACGCAGTGGGCAGTGCGGCTGCGCTGTGCCGCGGACTTCGGGCGCTGGGCAAAGAAGCGGCAATCTGGAAAAATCCCCAGACAACCAGCCGCTTTCTGCCCTATCTCGAGGGAATGGAGACGGAGACAGTGCCGGAGCAGGCGACCATTGTCTCGGTAGACATGGCAACGGAAAATCTGCTGCCTATGAATGGAGCGGAGTTTGCCGGAAAAACGGTGTTGTCCATTGACCACCATATGTCCAACGAGGGCTATGCGGAATATACCAATGTGCAGCCCAAGTGCGCGGCATGCGGCGAACTGCTGCTGGACATCTTAAAGCTGCTGGGACCGGTGGACAAGACCAGGGCCGAGGCCCTGTATCTGGCAATTCCCACCGATCCCGGCTGCTTCCAGTATTCCAATGTTACCGGAAATACCCTCCGTGCGGCGGCAGAGCTCAAGGATTTGGGCGCCGACACCTATCCTATTAACAAGGTGATGTTCGGCACCAAAACCATTGCCCGGCTTCGGCTGGAGGCTGCGCTTACCGAGTCGGTGGAGTTCTATGCCGGCGGCTTGGTGGGTGTTTGTACCATGACCCAGGCACTTTTAAATCGAGTCGGAGCTGACAGCAACGATACCGACGATATCTCTGGCTTTGCCCGGGGAATTGAGGGCGTTCAGATCGGCGTGATGATTCAGGAGCTGAAGGAAGGCGGCGCAAAGATTTCTTTGCGCACCGGTGAGGATTATAATGCCTCGGCAATCTGCGCAGAGCTGGGCGGCGGCGGTCATAAGGCGGCTGCCGGAGCCACAGATCCGGATGGAACCGAGCAGGCAAAGAAGCACATTTTGGAGGCGATCGCCCACAGCGGCGTGGAGCTGGGATGAACGGCATCATTTTAGTGGATAAGCCTCAGGGGTGGACGTCCCACGATGTGGTGGCAAAGCTCCGTGGCATTTATCAGCAGCGGCGCATCGGGCATTCCGGCACGCTGGACCCCATGGCAACCGGCGTTTTGGCGGTGTTTCTGGGGCGCGGCACTCGTGCGGTGGAGCTATGTGAAAACGACGAAAAGGAATACGTGGCAGAGCTGCTGCTAGGAACTGTGACCAACACCCAGGATATCACCGGCGAGGTGCTGGAGCAGCAGACAGTCAACGTATCCCAGCCGCAGTTGGAGCAGGTATTGGAAACATTCCTAGGACCCCAGCAGCAAATCCCGCCCATGTACTCTGCGGTGAAAATCGGCGGAAAAAAGCTCTATGAGCTGGCGCGAAAGGGACAGAATGTGGAGCGAAAGCCGCGGAATATTGTCATTCGGGAGCTGGAGCTTCAGCGCTTTGACGGGAAAACGGCGCAGCTTCGGGTGGTGTGCTCCAAGGGAACCTATATTCGTACCCTGTGCCATGACATTGGTGCGGCGTTGGGTGTGGGCGGATGCCTGTTGTCCCTGCGGCGTACCCGTGCCGGACGGTTTTCCCTTGCAGACTGTGTGACGCTGGAGGAAATCCAGCAGGCGCGGGAGCAGGGGAACCATATGGCGTTGCTTCGCCCGGTGGATAGCCTGTTTGCATGCTATCCTGCCCTGTATTTGGGGGAGAAGGAGACGCTGCGCTGCAAAAACGGCGCAGAGAATGCAATTCCGGGAATGCCGGACGGAGACTATCGCGTCTATGGTCCCGGTAATGAGTTTCTGATGCTGGGCAAGAGCCAAAACGGCGTATTGCGGACGGTGAAAAGCTTTTTCGAGGTGAAGGAAGGTTGAAGGAAATAGAAGGTCGTGTAATTGCCCTGGGATTTTTCGACGGGGTCCATCTGGGGCATGCCAGCCTGCTGGAAATGGCGCGGAAACGGGCGGAAGAACAGCATTTAACGCCTGCGGTGATGAGCTTTGACCTCCATCCCGACAATCTGGTGGCAGGGGCAAAGGTATCACTGATCAATTCAATCGAGGATCGGGAGGAAATCCTGAACCGCTGCTTTGGTATTTCGGACGTCATCCTGGCGCATTTTGACGAGTCCATGATGCATATGCCCTGGGATGTGTTCATTGAGGAATATCTGTACCGTCAGCTCAAGGCGCGGCATCTGGTCTGCGGCTATGACTTCCATTTCGGAGACAAGGGTGCAGGCAATCCTCAGCGGCTTCAGGAAAAGTGCCGGGAGTTGGGCATCGGCTGTGATGTGTTGCCCCAGGTAACCCTGGATGGGGTAACGGTCAGCTCCACCTATATTCGGAAGCTGCTGGAGCAGGGGGAGATGCAGGAAGCCATGCGATTCCTGGGACATCCCCATTGCCTGTCCGGCGAGGTGGTTCATGGGCGGCAGCTGGGACGCACCATTGGCGTTCCCACTGCGAATCTGCTGATTCCTGAGGGTGTGCTGACTCCGGCGTTCGGCGTCTATGCCACCAAGGTGATTCTGCCGGACGGAAGCGAAAAGCTGGCAGTGACCAATGTGGGCGTTCGTCCTACAGTTGGCGAGTCGAATCTGGTTACGGTGGAGCCCTGGATTCTGGGCTTTGAGGGTGACCTGTATGGGCAGCATATCCGGGTGGATTTCTATCAGCGGCTCCGGGGGGAGAAGCGGTTTGACGGACTGACTGCCCTTCAGCAGGAGATTTTTGCAAATGCTCAGGAGACGAGAGAACTGCTGGGATAAGCCAATCAATTCAATCAATACAAATAAAACGGCGTAACCGCAATGGTTACGCCGTTTTTGTGCTGTAATCAGGAAATAGAAACGTACTTGCTGCCCACGAATCCGCGCTGTCCGTCGAAGGTCATAAAGTAGTCCTCCACCAGATCCATCACCAGGTACTTTGCCTTGTTCAGGTCGCGCTCGTTGGGATGGTTCCACATCTGATTGTGGAAGAAGTAGGAGCCCTGTACGGTACCGCTTGCAGTTTCGTAGTACTCGGGATCCTGAATGCCGCCCATACCCATCACGTTGGGCTTCTGACCCTTCTCCAGACCGGCAGGACCGAACTCCTTGCCACAGCAGGCGAAGGTGCCCACGACGCTGACATTCTGGAGCTCCAGGAACAGCTTCAGCGCGGACAGGGTTGCCTCACTCTCGCCGGAGCCATAGAAGCCACCGCCATAGGTGGTAAACACAACGCCAAGAGGCTGATAGTTATCACGGACAGGACCGCCGGGATAGCTGCAATTTCTGCGCCGGAATACAGGACCGCCGTTGGCGCCGGGAGCACCGGGATCGCCGCCAGGACCGCCGGGACCACCAGGACCACCGGGAGCGCCAGGACCACCAGGACCACCGGGACCGCCGGGACCACCGGGACCCTCCGTTCCGCCGACACCGCCAGGACCGCCGCCCATGGTTTCTGCGGTCATCTTGAAGCCGCCGCCTGCATCTACCATCTTCTGTACGTTGTTCTCCAGCTCGCCGCCTGCGCCCAGGGAGAACAGCTTGTTGATGATGGTCAGAGGATAGCCCGCAACAATGGGGGAGCCAAGGCAGACTACATCGTAATCCTCGAAATACAGATTATCCTGAATGTCAGCCCACTTGTTGGACTTCTTCAGACGGTAGCAGTTGCACTCCCAGCCGCAAGCCTCAAAGCCGTCCTTCATGGAGAAAGCAATACGCTCGGTGTTCTTGGTCATGGTTGCGTAGAGAATCAGTGCACGGCGCTTGTGGGGGGTATAGGTCAGCCCCTCCAGCTGCGTGGTAATGTTCTCACCGCTGTCCTGATAAATCAGAACGGTGCCGGTGGGATTCTCGCCCAGGGTAATCTCCAGACGCTGGCGGGCAGGACCAACCTGTGCCTCAAAGGAGATGGTGTCGCCGTGGACGCAGACATTTTCCAGCAGCTCGCAGCCGCCGTGGGAAGCGATCAGCTCGCCCTCATAGGCGCGGGCGCCCTTGCGAATGGCTACCTTGGTTTCGCGCTTTCCGCTGGGGGTTTCCATGAGGTATGTGTAAGTACCCTCGAATTTCATATGGTTTGCCTCCTTGTTTTCTTTTACATGAAACGCAGAATCCTCTGCAGGTGATACGGATTAGTTGACGCGGTCATATGCGGTCTGGATGATCTCAGTAAGACCATCGATGTTCATATCCTCAACGCTCTTGACATAGGCATCCCAAACTGCATCGTCGTCTACATCCTGTGCACCGTTAATGAACTGGAGTGCGGAGGTGGCAACATGGGTGATAATGTCGGAGTAAATAGCGGAAGCCTCGGTGGATTCCTCAGAGGTCAGCACCACATCGGAGCCCAGGTTGTTGCTGCCGTTTTTGTTGGTGCTCCAGGCATCAAAGCAGGAAAGCTCGCGCTCACCGAACTCAAAGGACAGACGGGTGTCGTAGACCACACCGGCAAGATCCTTGGTGGAAACTACGCCGGATGCCAGGTTGGTGGACTCTGCAACACTGAGCAGTGCGTCGCCGTCAAACATGGGCTCGCCGTTTTCGTCATAGTACCAGGTTTCAACATCATGACCGGAGCCCTGCTCAAAGCCATAGTTGTAGAGCAGACCGCCTTCATAGCTGTAACCGTAATCCAGGAACTGGAGCGCAGTCTCTACCTCATCGCACTGAGAGGAGATGGAGATCTTTGCAGCGCCGGTGGTATCGACCATGGAGGTTTCCTCATAGAAGGGGATGGTCTGACCGGAGGTTTCCGCTACGTCCTGTACGGGCCACCAGTTGCAGTTGGGGTCGCCGTTCTGGGCAGCCATGGTGGAATAGTTGCCGCCGAAGGGCTGGTTGGAGAAGATGTAGCCGGTTTCGCCGCGGGATGCCTCGCCAGCGTTCAGATCGCCAAAGGGATTGACGTCGCGGTTCTGCATGTTCTCAAAGTTGATGAGACCCTGCTCATAGAGCTTGTGGAGCCAGGAGAGGTATTTCCGGGTGCCGTCCTGGGTTGCGCCATAGATGACCTTGCCGTCCTCCTGATAGAAGGAAGCGCCAAAATCGGTGCCCATGGCGTCGGCGCTGAGCTCAGCCTTGGAGCCAAAGCCGCCCATCAGCAGACCGTTCTGCATGGAAATGGTGTTAAACAGGCTCATGGGCTCGATGGCGCCCTTTTCGTTCTTGAATGCGGTGAGCACATCGGTGAGCTCGTCATAGGTGGTGGGAACGTCCAGACCCAGATCCTCCAGCCAG
>CAJKNS010000150.1 GCA_905201305.1 uncultured Eubacteriales bacterium | reverse complement strand
AAAGGATAACAACGGCGGCGCTGATGAGGCTCCCGCTGCGGAAGAGACTGAGTCCACCGGTTCCAAGGTCTTCCGTTATGGCACCGATGCCAACTCCACTACCTTTGACCCTGCGTCTGACCTTCAGACCAACTCCGGCAGCTTCCTGGTCCACGCGGTGGGCGAAACCCTGTGGACTGTAGACGCCGAGGGCAACATGGTTCCCAAGCTGGCGGAGTCCGTTGAATTTGCCGACGATGACAGCGCTATGACCATTAAGCTCCGCCAGGGCGTAAAGTTCTCCAATGGCAACGACCTGACCGCTGACGACGTACTGTTCACCCTGCAGCACATGATGGAGATGCCCCGTACCGCGTCTATGTATACCTGGCTGAACCTTGAGAATTCCAAGGCAGAGGACGACTACACCGTAGTGCTGGCAATGAACAGCTATGATGCATCCCTCACTGATATGCTCGCCAACGCCAGCTGCATGATTCTGGACAAGGAGTCCTGTGAAGCTGATCCCAGCTACGGCTGGCTGTATGGCACCGGTCCTTATAAGCTGGCAGGCGACGGTCAGTCTGACAAGTCCGGATGGGAAGAGTCCGTCAAGTATACCCTGGTTCGTAATGACCTTTACTGGGGCGATCAGCCCTACTACGACGAGCTGGACGTTCACTTCTATTCTGAGGAATCCACCCGTTATGCCGACTTCCAGGCAGGCAACCTGGATGCAGTATTCCTGACCGAGGCAACCTATATCAACAACCTCAACAATGGCGCTGTGATGGATTCCAGCCTGATTAGCGTGGAAGAGCCCGGCGTGATAGGCTTTGAGATGGCTTCTTCCGATGTCACCACCGGTGCATTTGCTGATATCAACGTCCGTAAGGCGTTTGCCCACTGCCTGGATATTACCGCTATGGTAGAGGGACTGGGTGAGGGCGTCTATAAGACTGCCACTTCTCTGGTCAGCGAGGACAGCTGGGCATACAAGGATCTTGGCATGTATGAGTATGACGAGGCAAAGGCAAAGGAGTACATGGAAAAGGCTGGCTACTCCGTTGACAATCCTCTGACCATTGCCGTTTATGCAGAGGGGACCGCATGGTATTCCAAGCTGCTGGAGGCGGCACAGGCTTACTGTGCAAAGGTTGGCATCAACCTGGACCTCACTGGCGTGGCTGATTTCGCAACCATTCTTCCCGTACTGCTTTCCGGTCAGCAGGATATGACCGTGGGTAATGCATCCAACGGCTCCGGTAAGGATCCCGCCTGCCAGCTGCAGCAGTTCGGCCCTCTGTCTGACAACGTTCTGATTCGGTCTACCGATCCCGAGCAGGTGGAACTCTTCAACAAGGGTATTTCCTCCCATGACCAGAAGGAGCGTACTGAGATTTATCAGAAGTTTATGCAGAACATCCATGATGACTATCTCTTTGTGCCCATCTACAGCGGCACCAAGAACTATGGTGTGAACAATGCGCACAGCAGCTTTGCCGCAGCCATTGATAATTCCTGCACCGTGGATCCCACTCTGCTGACCGATTGATTTCAATTCGTGACTCAAGGGCGTAAGTTCCGCCCAATCCCGTAGCGACCGCGGCGGCAGGAACTCCTGCCGCCGCGTTTCTGATATCTCCTTAGGAGGGGGATTTTACATGACAAAATATATCATTCGCCGTCTGCTGATGATTATCCCGGTTCTGCTGGGCGCGGTGATTATTGTATTCACCATCAACTTCTTCAGCACCACGGACCCCGCCATGATTAAGTTGGGACTCAATGCAAAGGACGAGGTCAAGCTGGCGGAAACCAGAGAAGAAATGGGGCTGAACCGCCCGTATATCGTACAGCTGGGCGACTACGTCTGGAAGCTCTGCCATGGCGATTTTGGCAACTCTTATGTCTACTCCAAAAGCGTATGGGAGCTGCTGAGCAGCCGAATTCCCAACACTCTAAAGCTGGGAATTGGCGCCATGGTGATTTCCATCTGTATCGGTATTCCCCTGGGACTTGTGGCAGCGCTGCACCAAAACTCTGCCATTGACTATGCCACCACCACCTTTGCTGTCATTATGAACGCCATGCCGGGCTTTCTGGTGGCGGTGATTCTAATGCTGGTATTCGCGCTGAAGCTGGGATGGTTCCCACCGTCGGGTGCCGATGGGTGGAAGAGCTTTGTGCTTCCCATCATTGCATCGGGTATTGGTCCCATCACCCAGGATGCCCGTATGACCCGGTCCTCTGTGCTGGAGGTCATTCGTCAGGACTATGTCCGCACTGCCCGTGCCAAGGGAATTGCGGAAAAGCAGGTTATATCCCGCCATGTGCTGAAAAATGCGCTGATTCCGATTCTCACCATGGTTGGCTCCGGCTTGGGCAGCTGCCTTGCCGGCTCCATTCTGGTTGAGATGATCTTCAATATCCCTGGCATGGGTATGCTCATCAACAGCTCCATTATGTCTAAGGACTTTATCACGGTACAGGGCTGCGTTGTGGTCTGTGCCGTTGTAGTTGCGCTGGCAAATCTGCTGACGGATCTGGCGTATGCATTTGTGGATCCTCGGATCATGGCGCAGTACACCGGCGGCAATAAGCGCAAAAAAGCTGCAAAGGAGGCTGCGTAAAGATGGATGTGAAGACGACAAAAACCACGGAATCCCAGAGCGAACGTCTGAAAAAACGCAGCAATGTGGGCGAAATTTGGCACCGCCTCCGGAAGAACAAGCTGAGTATGATCTGTCTGGCTGTTTTGGTCATTATGATCCTCGGCATCATCTTTGCAGGGGTACTGAGTCCCTATGATTATGCTGAGCAGGATCTGACCCAGCGGTTTGCCCTGCCCAGCAAGGAACATTTGATGGGCTGTGACGATTATGGCCGCGACCTGCTGACCCGACTTCTGGTGGGCGGCCGGTACTCTCTGCTCATTGCCATTTTGTCCGTTGCCATCGGTATTATCTGCGGAATGGTCATTGGCGCGCTGTGCGGCTTCTTCGGAAAACGCATTGACGCGACCCTGATGCGGATTATGGACGTGATCATGTCCATCCCTGGTATGATGTTGGCCATTTGTATTTCCGTCGCCATGGGCTCCGGTGTATTCAATACGGCGCTGGCGCTGGCAGTTGGTACGATTCCGATTATTGCACGTCAGCTTCGGTCCTCTACCATGCTCATCAACAGTCAGGAGTACATCGAGGCTGCCCGTTCCTTTGGTGAGAGCAATTTCAAAATCATTATGACCCACGTAATCCCTAACTGTATGGCCCCCATCATTGTGCAGGCTTCGCTGTATATCGGCGGCGCCATTATGGGTATTGCCGGCCTTAGCTTCCTGGGCCTGGGCGTTCAGCCTCCCACGCCGGAATGGGGCAACATCCTCAACAACGGCCTTGATTTTATCTATGACTTTTCCACCCGCTGGCATGTCATCGTATTCCCCGCACTGTTTATTGTGGTTGCGGAGCTGTGCTTTAACCTGCTGGGCGACGGACTGCGGGACGCCATGGATCCTCGTATGCGTAAGTAAGGAGAGCAGACATGAGCTTATTAGATATTAAAAATCTTACGATTCATTTCCAAACCGAAGAAGGCGACGTCTGCGCGGTAAACGGCATTGACCTCTCCGTGGAGCCCGGTAAAACTCTGGGACTGGTGGGCGAAACCGGCGCCGGTAAACCCACCACGGCACTGGGCATCCTTCGGCTGGTTCCCGAGCCCGGCAAGGTGCTTTCCGGTACCATTGAATACAAGGGGAAGGACATCATGCAGATGTCGGAAAAAGAGGTACAGGATATCCGCGGCAACGAGATTTCGATGATCTTCCAGGACCCCATGACTGCCCTGAATCCGGTTATGACCGTGGGCGATCAGGTGGCGGAGGTGGTGTTGCGGCATCAGAACTGCACCAAAACAGAGGCGCAGGGACGCATGATTGAGATTCTGGGCAAGGTTGGCATTGGCGCGGAGCGTGCCGGAGATTTCCCCCATCAGTTCTCCGGCGGCATGAAGCAGCGTGTTGTCATTGCCATTGCTCTGGCATGTAATCCCAAACTGCTGCTGGCGGACGAGCCCACCACGGCGCTGGACGTTACCATTCAGGCGCAGGTTATGAGCATGATCAATGAGCTGAAGGAGGAGTTTGGAACCTCCATGATCCTCATTACCCATGACCTGGGCATTGTGGCGGAATCCTGTGATACCGTTGCGATTATGTATGCGGGCAAGATCGTGGAAACCGGCAGCCTGGAGGATATCTTTGACCATACGGCGCACCCCTATACCATCGGCTTGTTCCACTCCATTCCTTCCCTGAAGAAGGATACCCGGCGGCTCCAGCCCATTGCGGGACTAATGCCGGATCCGGCAAATCTGCCCAGCGGCTGTGCGTTCCATCCCAGGTGCCCCTATGCGGATGACCTCTGTTCCCAGCAGGAGCCTGATGCGGTGGAGCTGAGCCCCGGACATCTGTGCCGCTGCCATCACTGTGATCGGGTAAAAGCCGGAAAGGAGGCGGAGACGAATGCCTGAGAAGAAGCTCATTGAGGCCGTTGACCTCTGCAAATACTATAAAACCCCCAAGGGTGCGCTCCATGCCGTCGAGGGCGTGAACTTCACCATTGAGGAGGGCACCACCCTGGGCGTCGTGGGCGAATCCGGCTGCGGCAAGTCCACTCTGGGCCGCACCATTATGAATCTTCATGATTCCACCAGCGGTAAGATCCTGTTTGACGGCGAGGATGTTACCCGTCCCAATAAGGCGCAGAAGAAGATGATCCACAAGAACATCCAGATGATCTTTCAGGATCCCGCTTCCTCTCTGGACCCGAGAAAATGCGTCAGCGACCTGATTGCCGAGCCCATGAAGGTGATGAAGCTCTATAAGGGCAAGGCAGAGCTGGAGAAGCGGGTTGCCGAGCTGATGGATACCGTTGGACTGGCACGGCGTTATGCGTTCTCCTATCCCCATGAGCTGGACGGCGGGCGGCGGCAGCGAATTGGCATTGCCCGGGCACTGTCGGTATCCCCGCGGTTTATTGTCTGCGACGAGCCGGTATCCGCATTGGACGTTTCCATTCAGGCGCAGATTTTGAACCTGCTCCAGGATTTGCAGGAGGAGCATGGACTTACTTACATGTTCATCACCCATAACCTCTCGGTGGTAAAGCATATCTCCCATGAGATTATGGTCATGTACCTGGGCTGCCAGGTGGAAAAGTGCGCGTCCAAGGAGTTGTTCCAGAACCCGCTGCATCCCTATACCAAGGGACTGCTGTCCGCAATTCCCATTCCGTCCATCCATGTAAACCGCCAGCGGATTGTCATGAGCGGTGAGGTGACCTCTCCCATCAACCCCAAGCCCGGCTGCCGGTTTGCCGCCCGTTGCCCCTATGCCACCGAGATTTGTACCCAGGAGCTGCCGAAGGTGGAGGAGGTCCTGCCCCAGCACTTCTGTGCCTGCCATCGGGTGCGGGAAATCAACCAGCTTTAAGTTCAGTTCGGAAGGAGCAGTTTCTTTGCAATACCACGGCAGCCGATATTTTGACGGCTATGAAAGAGCCCCCTCGGGAAAGCTCGTCTATACAGGTCCGAAGTATGGATTTCCCACCCAAGCGCTCCAGTGTCGCATGAAATGCAAAACGGCAGCGCTGACCGTCGGAATACTGGCGGCTGAGCTTGTGGCGCAGTTTTTCCCCTCCGCAGGGGGAATGCAGCGGTACATGGCAATTCCCAGTCTGCTGTCGCTGGTGCCGCTGATGTTCTGGATTATGGGACAGGTGGGATTCCTTGCGGCAAAGCAATCCTGGGAGCTCCGGGTCTATTATTCCGGCTATCGGCGGCTGTACCGCGCCGGAATCTGGCAGCTGGTGTTCTGCTGCCTGTGGCTGCTGGGAGAGCTTTGGTATCTCGTTGGACATCCGGACGGCTTTGCTGCGGAGCTGGGCTATTTGCTCTGTGTCGCGGCTTGTACTGCCTGCGCCGCCGGAATGACGCTGGTGCTCCGAAGGAACCCACCGCAGGTTGTGGAGGGACC
>CAJKNS010000149.1 GCA_905201305.1 uncultured Eubacteriales bacterium | reverse complement strand
GGCAGCCCAGACCGGACTGCCGCCTATACATTATATAATAAGGAAGTTATGCCACGTGATTCTCCATATAGCGGTCATACGCCTGCTGATACAGCTCCACACAGCGCTCCACATTCATGCTCTCCAGCTTGCCCGCGAAGTCAGTGTCGTAGGAATCAAAGCTGTAGTCGCCAATGATATACTTGGCAATGGCTTCCTTCAGGAAGGTTTCCACATCGGAGTAGATGGAGGCGTACTCTGCCTTTTCCTCCATGTTCAGCATCTCGGTGCTGGGCAGCGCTCTGGAGTAATCCAGGTTGGCGTCCATCCAGTCATCGAATGCAGCCAGCTGGAGCTCGGTGTAGTTGGAAGCACCGCGAAGTGCATCATAGATGGTGCCCATGCCGTCGATCACATGCAGGGCAACGGAGTCACGGTAGGAATAGCCGTCGGGGTTGTTCATAATCAGGTCGGTGAACTCAGGCTTGCCCTCTGCGTTGTAGGAGAAGGTCACATCTTCTACGCCGTAGTTTGCCAGCAGAATGCCGTCAGTGGTGTACAGGTAGTCGCAGAGCTGAACCGCCAGCTCAGGATCCTCACAGTTGGTGGTAATGCTCCAGCGGGCATTATCCACGGGAGTGTAGTGGAACTCGGTGGGATAAATCTTGCCGCCCTCCTCCTGGGATACGGGAGCGATTGCCCGAACCAGGAAATCGGGATCATTGCTGTACTCGGCATATGCAGTCATGGTGCCGACCTCGTTGTAGTACAGGGCAACCTGACCGGAGCCGATCATATCGGTGCCGTCAAACATAATCTCGTTGGCATAGTTATAGTAGTCGGCATAGATCAGTCCCTCGGAATACCATTTTGCCATGAGCTCCAGGTAAGCCCGATAGCCCCGCTCCAGAGGACCGAACTTGATGGTGCCATCCTCCACATAGAAGGTGCTGCCGATGCCAAAGCCGCCGGTGACAAAATCGTTCATGCCGGAAACAGGCAGAACAAAGGCGGAATCTGCACCCTTTTCAGTCTTGAAGACAGTGAGCACATCATGAAGCTGGTCATAGGTCTTGGGCATATCCAAGTTCAGATCATCCAGCCAATCCTGACGGATGAAGTAGCCCTTATCGCCGCGGCCGCCGTACTTGGAGTAATCATACAGGCTGTAGAAGCCCACCAGATTGCCCTCGGGCGTGGACACCTCGTTGAAGATGCTGGGATCGGAGTTGATGATTGCCGCATAATGGGGCATTGCATCCTCATAGTCCAGCAGATTCACAAAGATTTCCTCGTCCAGCGCGGCGTCGGGACCTGCATTATAGAGAGTAGCTGCACCGCTCATAATGCCAGGGAAATCGCCGGAAGCCGCCATCAGGTTGAACTGATCCATCTGGGTAAAGAAGTTTGCCATCTGGAAGTGGATGCCCACACCGGTGCGCACCTGGAGCTCCGCATAGGTTTCGTTGGAGTTTGCCAGATCCTCCACCTGAGAAACGGTGCCAGGGGCTGCCATCCACACGTCAAAGGTGGTGGAGCCGTCGGAAAGTGGGAGCTCTGTAGGCTTCATATCCTTTACAATATCGGAAATGGGCAGGTCCTCGCCATAGGTGCCGGCAGGCGCTGCTGCGGTTTCGCCATCAGAGCCTTCTTCGGCAGAGCCAGCGGGAGCTGCGGTTTCATTCTGTGCAGAAGCCGCCTGGGTTGCTTCGGGCGCTGCACTTCCGGCAGATGCTGCGGCAGATGCCGCGCTGCTGCTGTTATCGCCGCAGGCGGCCATGGAACACACCATAATGGCCGCCAGCAGCAGAGATACGATTTTCTTCATTTTCTTTCAATCCTCCTCATTAAGATACAAACTCAATTGCCTTCTCTGCTGCCAGAAAGCCGCTGCACATGGCATAGGTCATGGCGGAGAGATAGGTTTCAATATACTGTACGCCAACATCGCCTGGAAGCATAATGCCCCGGGTATTATCGCCGCAGGCATACAGTCCGGGAATGGGCGTGCCATCGGGACGCACCACATTGGTGTTCTCGTCGATGGTCATGCCGCCCACGGCATTCTCCTGGAACATCTTCATAATGACCGCATAGAAGGGTCCCTTTTCAAAGGGATGGGGCTTGGGCATTTCGCCCATGGGGAACATCATGCCGTCGTCATCATCGTCACCACCGGGAGGCGGAGGAGGCATGGCGCCCTCGTCATCGCCGCCGGGAGGAGGACCAAAGGGAGAGGAAATCCGCCCAGCCTTGACATCGTTGTTGTACTGCATGATATAGGTCATGAAATCCGCCTTGTTGAAGTTCAGCTTATCCGCCAGCTCCTCCAGGGTATCCGCCTTGACGGTGGAGCCGTCACGAAGCTCATTGGCAAGATCACGCTCCCAATGGCGGAATGCACGCTGCTCATCGGGATCGGAGCTGTTTAAGCCATTCTTTATCGCTTCGTCAAAGGACTGCTGATTGGTAATGCTCCATGCAATCCAGCCGGGCTGATCGGCAAGACCGCCGATTTCGTGCATACCCATCTCCATGGGCATCTCCTGACCGTACTTGTTGACCTGCACCGAAGTGCCGCCGCGGAGCATGCTGAGAACGCCGTAGCTGAAGGGATGATGCATGGGACCGAACATTGCCGCCCGCTTGTTCACATAGTCGATGTTGGCGCCGATCTCCTCGCACATGGTGATGCCGTCGCCGGTGCAGGTAGCGCAGGCGTAGATATGAACCGGCTCCTTGCCCTCGTTCTGATAGAAGATGGGCTGCATCTTGTTCATGATCTCCTTGTTCCGGCTGTAGGAACCGGCACAGACCAGGGTCGCCTTGGCATGCACCTCCACCTCACCGCCGGGATCCTTGGCAAGGGCACCAATCACAGCGCCATTGTCGCCGGTCAGCAGCTTCACCGCCTGAGTATTCAGCAAAATCTCGCCGCCATACTCCTGAATTGCATCGGTAAGAATATTACAGATCGCCCAGCCGCTTTCACCGGGTCCGCAGGAGGGATCGGAGCGAAGGCTGTCAATGGGATAGGGGTAGTTTTTCAGGAAATCGTCCTGAATGTCGGGCTTGCCCGAACGGTTGACACCCCACTTAAACCCCTTTTCCATGTTGCCGGAGTCAATGAGCCGGTTGGCACGGTCCCCATTGGCATCCAGCAGCCGCCGTGCCAGTTCGTTATTGCACTTGCCTTCGGTCATCCGCTGGAACTTTTTGAACAGCTTTTCCCGCTTGTCGGGCAGGCCGGCCGCTTCGTGCCACTTGGAATAGTGGACTTTCATCATATGCCCGAAATAGGCGCTGCCGCCGGTTTCAAAGTTCTTCTCCAGAACCACAACCTTTTTCCCGGCATGTGCCGCCTTTGCTGCCGCAGTCAGGCCGGATGCGCCGCCGCCAATGACAAGAATATCGCAGCTGAGCTCGTTTTTCTCATGCGGGGTAGGGGCTTCCGGTTGCTTCTCCAGATCATAAATGGCAGCATTATGACAGTGCTGGGCACAGGTGCCGCAGGACACGCACTTGTCCGCATCGATCTGGTACTTGGAGAAATTCATCCGAATGGCTCCCGCAGGACAGTACAGCTCACAGGTATGACAGCCGGAGCAGATGTCCTGGTTAATATGATACGCCATATGTATTCACCCTTTCCGTTTATTACGAATTCATTATACAATAGAAACATTTCTGTGACCAATGCCGTTTGTGCAGTCACTAGTACCTGTGAGAGCATACCCCCTGCCTTGCCACATCCGCACGGATGTGGTAGAATGGAGTTATATTGTATACGAAAGTGAGGAATTATTGTGGATCTCACTCAGCTCCACCAGTTTATCACCGTAGCGGAATGTCAAAATGTCAGCCAGGCTGCCCACAAGCTCTATATCACGCAGCCTGCGCTCAGCCGTTCCATCAGCCGGCTGGAATCGGAGCTGGAGGTGCGGCTATTTGACCGAAAATCCAACTCACTAATTCTCAACGAAAGCGGGAAAATATTTCTCCAGCATGTTTCTGCCGGTCTGGACGCCATCAATGCAGGAGTTCATGCAGTCCGCCAAAAGAACACCAACCGCCGGGTGCTGGTGAGCAACTATATCTTCCTGGACGATTTTGCATCCTTCTGTGACCGATGTCTCTCCGCATTTCCGGATGTGGACCTGACTTGCTTTGATGGCACCCGTACCGTTTCCGACTATCCCACGGATACCGCGCCGGATCTTGTGATTATTCCCCAGCAGGATTTTCGGGGCTATACCATCGCCAAGGCATATATTGAGCCCTGGTGCGTAATGTTCCATGAAAACTATTCCTTCCGCTCCGACTGCGACGGCAAGGCCATCACCCGGGAGCAGCTTGCCAAGGAGTCCATTATCTTCGACAATTCCCCCTATGACCGCAAAAGTCTCTCAGCCCTGTTTGAAACTCTGCCATCTGGGCTGCACTTTGCCACCCAGCCCGACGAATCCCGGATTTCCATCAACCGATGCCGAAACATTGGCATCGTTCCGGTGACCGCCTATCGTTCTCTCAAGCGCCGTGTTCCGGACACCCCCATCCGCGCCATGTCCCTTTCGGGAATTAAGATGGAGCGCTCGGTCTTTTTGAGTCATCGTCCCAACTTTTTAAACAGCGCCGAGGACTATGCCATTCTGGAGCTGCTGGATCAGCACATTGAACGGGAGCTGAACGCCACCGCCGCCTTTATGGAAGGCGGATTTGAATGTCCATAATATAAAAGATACCGCCCCATTCCGTTCTTGGAATGAGGCGGTATCTTTTGTTTCTTGCGTTACTTGGTCAGATATTCTGCACAGCTCTGAGCGGAGAGATAGCCGCCGTCCACTGCCCACTGATAGTCGGTGAATGCTTTCATCCGATAGTCGCCGGGCTTTCCTGCATTTGCCTGTACGCCGGAGGCATTATCGCCTGCGGCATAGAAGCCGGGAATCACTCCCGTCTTGTCCGCCCGGTAAACCTCGCACTTGGGGTTCACCAGTACGCCGCCAAAGGCGCCGTCGGTTGCCATTTTGCCAAAGATGGCATAGAAGGGACCGTTTTCAATGGGCTTGAGGTTTCGGGCGCTCTTGCCAAAGTCCTCGTCCACGCCCTTTCTGCACATCTCATTATAATGTGCAACCTCCTGAAGGAACGGCTCCTTCTCGATGCCCGCCTGCTCTGCCAGCTCCTCCAGGGTATCTGCCACAAACAGAGATACGCCGTTGTGAGAATCCAGCTCCTCCTGGAAGTCCTGTCTCCAGCGCTTTAAGTATTCTCCCTCAACGCCGCCGCGGGTCCGGATGCCCTCATCCATTACCGCTTCGATGCCCGGGGTGTCAAAAATACTGTAGACCATGCGCCGGGGCTGGAAGCAGATGGGTGCTGCGCCGCCACCCATGGCGCCTTCATTGTAGAAGCGCTTGCCCTTTAGATTCACGGTCATCTGATTGCCGTTCATCTGGGCGCAGAAGCCGGAAAAGCTGAAGGGATGGTGTACCGGTCCAAAGAGGTTGATGCAGAACGCATCATAATCCACATAGGCACCGCAGCTCTCGCCCAGCTCTACCACGTCGCCGGTATCGGTGGGCGCAGCAAACCGATGGACATGCTCGCAGTTTGGATTTTCCTTCTCGTCCGGGAAGAACCAGGGGATAAACCGCCGGAGCAGCTCGTCATTATGGGTATAGCTGCCGGAGGAGCAGATCACAGCCTTACATTTGATATGTACCTCGCCGCCAGGATCCTGGGCAAGGACGCCGGAAACTGCGCCGGTTTCATCGGTGAGGATCTTCTTTGCCGCACATTCCGTCCGCAGTTCGATGCCATACTTGGGGAACTGGCGAACCATGGTTTCAATCAGGAAGCTGCCGCCCTTGCCGGGACCGATGGAGCCATCGGTGGACTTCTGATTGAAGAAAATCCGGTCCTCGGTCAGGCTCTTTACCTTCTTGCCCCGCACCTCTGTTTCCACCAGGTAGGGCTGCACCTCGGGCATTTCCAGCAGCCAGTCGTTGAGCTCCTTGCCCGCCTTGCCCTGCACCTCCACGCCGCAGCCGA
>CAJKNS010000148.1 GCA_905201305.1 uncultured Eubacteriales bacterium | reverse complement strand
TATTCCCAGCCACGATTTTATACAGCAGCTCCGGCTCGTTGCATTCCAGCGAAACCTTGGGAATAAACCCTGCCTGGGCACAGAGCCCATGGAGCAGCTGTTCCGCGCCAAAGCCCGCATTGTTCGACACAAACTGCTCATTTTTCAGCTTGGAAAGGGGAATTGCGCCCCCAGCTGCCAGCGGATGCGCCAACGAAACCACCGCAATCACCCGATCCCGATAGACCGGACGCCAAATGACATTGCCATGGTGCAGCGGTTGATGGGAAACCGCCAGATCCAGCTGGCACTGAAGCAGCGCCGATAACATGGCGCTTGGCTCCATCAGCCGCTGCTGGAGCTGCACCGTTGGGTGGCTGGCGCGGAATCGTTCCATCAAATCCGGGAGAAGTCCGGGGATGGAGACTGCCATGGATACCTGAACATTCTCCTGCCGAAGGGTGCTGACACTGTCGTCCAGAGTCCGCAGCATCAGATTCACCGCTTGGGCAAATTGCCGTCCTGCCGCATTCAGTCGGATCCGATTTCCAATTCGGTCAAACAGCGGCTGACCAATTTCCGCCTCCAGCCGCGCAATAGTTTTACTGAGCGAGGATTGCGACGTATAGAGCGCCTCAGCCGCTCTGGTCATATGTTCGTATTGCGCTGCCGCCTGAAAATAGCGAAGCTGTGTCAATTCCATTGCGTATGCCTCTTTCTTTTCAATCCGTCCGGTTTCATCCAAAGTCGTCAGTTCGGACCGATTTATTCTCCTCTTGATTATAGCAAAGGAATCCGCTTCGCACAACAAAAACTGCCGCAAGCTGCATTTTCGTCAAAAAGGGTCAAAAGCTATGAAAGCCATAGTTTTCGACCCTTTTCGTTTTACGGATTGCATACCGGGCGCTGCCGCCCTGGCATCTGATATCAGTCTGGCAGCACTGCCGGCTCGTTGGGGAATGCCTGAGGATAGCGCTCGGCATAGGGCTTATTGGGATCCGGCCGCCACTCCTCCGGAACGGGAACCTTTGTAAAGGTCATCTCGCCGTCCTGATCCTGAATCTTAATCCAGCATAGCCAATTCTCATCATCCCGCAATGGATAGTCCTCCCGGTAATGATACCAGCGGCTTTCCTTCCGGAACATGGACGCACGGAGCTTCATCTCCAGATGCAGCACAATGCTCCGAATCTCACAGCACAGTCTCAAATCATGATTGTCATAAGCAATCAGCTTGGGGACAATATTGTCTCGGATAAATAAAATGTTTTCCAATGCTGCCTGTAAGCGATTCTCCTTTTTATATAGCAGCACCCAATAGGGCGTTACCGTTTCCTGAATCACCTGGAGCGTCCACTGGGGATTAAATCCACCAGTGCGCTGTTTGGGTGCCCAGAGAATCGCTTTCAGCCGCTCCACCTCCGCAGAATCCAGTGCTGTCTCCGGGACCTTGCCGGCATAAATCGCCGCATTGGTACCGGCTCTTGCACCGGATACGGCACAAAAGGCTGCCGCAAATCCAGCCATGGGATAGCCGGAACGTGCGCCCAGACAGTCTCCTGCCGCATAAAGTCCTGGCACTGCCGTTTCGCAATCGGTTCCGTCCGACCATACGCCATCGGACAGATGGTAGGACTGTCCCAGCGCTCTGCCCATGGACATACGTACCATGCCCCGCTTTGCCGCCGCTTCATCCACAGGATGTCTTGGATGCTCGCTGGGATTGTGGTTCATGGGCTTTGTATCCGGATTCCCATCCACCTTGTAGAACAGCGGTCCCCTGCCCTCATGCGCCTCATACGCCATGGCAATGGCGTTGAAGGGCAGCGGATGAAACTCCTTCAATCCGGGACGCGTGCTGTCGATCTTCTTTCCCTCTACATTATACAGGGGCAGATGCTCCGCCAGACTGGAGCAGGTTTCTTCATACTTGCTGTAATAGGGATTTCTGTCATTTCCGGTCCAGGGATAGGCAGGAAAATCGCTGCGGGAGCCATGCTGATCCGACCATTCCTTTCCGGTTACCGCACAGCCGATTCGATATGCCATTGCCTGTGCGTCTCCGGTGGTGGTATTGGTCCGGATCCCGCAGTTCTTCATGCCGCCGTTTCCTGCCGCCAGCACAATCGCCTTTGCTTCAAAGATATAGGTATCCTCGTGATCCGGAGAAAATCCAATGGCGCCGGCAATATGACCGTCCTGCTTGATTAAATCCGTAATCATCACCCGGTCCACAATGGTACCGCCGTTTTTCTCAAACAGCCCGCGAAGTCTATAGTGGTACCGGTTATGGATCAGAAAGTTTGTGATGCGATCCTCCTCCGGCTCACCGGGACACCGCTCGTCCTCCGAACCATTGATAGGAGCCAAATAAGCGTCCCCATTCTGATCGTATCGCCAGGACTTCATGCCCCATTTCGCCATATCGTCCCAACGGTCCTTGCTTTCCAGATAAACCGTTCTGACCCAGTCGCGATTCTCCAGATACTCGTCTGCCAGCGGTCCCTCCTGCATCCACTTCTCCAGATCGTTCTTCTTCGGATCGAAATAGATCATACAGGTGATATTCTGGGACTGCCCCGACTTTCCGGCGTAGCCCTTATCCACCATTGTGACCTTTACATTTTGCTCCTGCGCCTTCATTGCCGCAAAAAAGCCAGCTTGTCCGCCGCCGATTACAAGCACATCTGTCTTGATAACTCTGTCCATTGCTTTTCCTCCCTTCACCCGACTATTCCCAGGCGGTCATTTGCTTATAGTATTTTTCGGGCGCCACATAAATCGCCTTTTTTGGACAGTCCTCCATGCAATACAGGCAAACGCAGCATTCGTCCTTATACCGGATCACAGGCTTCCCCGTGTTCTCGTCCATGCGAATGACATCACAGCTACAGGTATCCACGCAGATTCCACATCCGATGCATTTTTCATAATCAATTCTCGCTATCGCCATTACAGAACCTCCCTGCCACATTGGCTTCACCGATTCAAACTTATGAGAAATTCGCGGCGGTTTCTTACACTCGTCGGCTTTCTCCTAATAGGAGTCTATCATAAGAGAAATGGCTTGTAAAATTCATTTTTCACCCGCTTGCCATGCATTTTGCTCATAGCCGCAGAATGGCAATCGTGCATATCCAAGATGGTCCGACCTGCCAATGCAATTGATCCTTCCATGCGCCAATCCGTACAAAAACCACCTCCAGGCAGTTCGAATTTCTGCCAGGAGGTGGTTTCCACCATATTAACACTGTCCGCCGGTTAAGAGCTGCTCCTGCCCGTCTTTTCCTGCGCCATCTGCCCGGGGGTTACGCCCTCGATCCGCTTAAACGCACGAATCAGATTGATCTGAGCGCCGTATCCGGTTTGGGCTGAGATTTCCCGGAGGGTCAAACCGTTGCCCAGCAGGCGCTTTGCCGCACTGAGCCGCACCTGCTGAATATAATCCAGCGCCCGGATTTGATAGCAGTTTCGGAACACCCGGGTAATATAGGATGCCGAAACCCCCAGATGCTCCGCCACCATATTGACGTTTAAATCACAGTCTCCATAGTTGTCATCAATAAACGCCCGGGCATTCCGTGCCAGAGACTGCGCCGCCGAGGTTCCCGACTGCCAATGACTCTGCATGGCGTCCAATATCAGATCCATCCGCGCAACAATATCATCCAGCGTCTGTGCCGACAGCAAAAGGTCATCCGCATGAATCTCATCCAACACCTTCGCAATACCCAGCTCCTGAGACGCGCGGCTCAGAGTTTGCATCACATAGTCCAGCATTCCGGCAATGCGAAACCGGATTGTCGTTGCAGAATACATGCCGCTGTCCGTATCCGGCAAAATGCTTTTGCGGAAGAAGTGCTTCGCCTTTTCAAAATCGCCGCGGTTGATATAGTCGCTGAATTGTTCATTTGCCTCCCGGGATCTGGCTTGTTGCCGTTCCTCCTGAGACGGCTGGGCTACATCCTGGTAGCTCAATATCTCAGGAAGGCTTTGCCCCACAATCTCCCAGTATTCCCGCATGACCTCTACTTCCCTGCGTAAGGACGGAAGCGCATCCAGTCCAAAGCCAATGGAGCTGATAAACACCTGAAAGCGAAAGCCCTCCAGCTGCTCCAGCCGGTCATTGAGCTGCCGGCACCGCGCTTCAAAGCAGGAAAGGCAGTCTTCATTGGTCAGGGAATCCGGAAGATTGGCAAGCCCCAGGATGCAGCCGTTGAAATTGGCCGTAAGAAACGCCGGAAAGCGTTGGAATTCCTCCTGAATGAACCCGGAGAGCGTACCATAAAACGTGCTGTTCAAACTTTCCCACACAGCGCCGTCGTCCTTTGTTCCCGGCTCTGTAAAATGGTCGGAAAACGCACACAAAACAAAGCGATTTCCATGGAGCCGCATACCGCTGCAGATCAAATACTCACGCGCCTTTAATCGTTCCTCCTCCCGGTTTCCCATCATGGCAATCACGGCGCGCTCAAACAAAAAACGATTTTGCTCCTGCCGAAGCGCTGCAAGTTGCCGCTCCTGATTTCGCTGCTTCCAGGTACATTGGCTGCAAAGCTCTGTCATGTAAAACTCCTCCTATGGCGCTTATGCCGGAGATCGAAATTTGTTACGGATAAATCGGATTTTGCAAATTTACACGAAAATTGTAACATCATATAATTTATATTGCAAGTATGAGACAATTGGATGAACCCAAAGTGGAGGTATTTATGCAGTACGATCTGATTGTAATTGGCAGCGGAGCGGCTGGTATGACGGCTGCGGTCCGCGCCAGGGAAGTCGGCGTTTCCCGGATTCTGATTCTGGAAAAAGGTCCTTATGTCGGTGGAAATTCCAGAGCCGCCGGCGGAATGTTCACCACCTATGGAAAAAAAGCGCAGGAAGCCGGTGTCACCTATGACACCGATGCATTTTATCTGGAAGCCATCCGCAACCTCAAATACTCGGTCAACCCGGCTGTGGTAAAGCGGTATATCTACGCCACCGGAGAGTCCGTTGACTGGCTGGCTGACACCGGTCTAAACTTCGAAACCAAAAAAATGCCCTTTGGCTGCACCATGGCAAATATCGAAAGCCCGGAGCTGGCAGCGCCCTATGAAACCTCTGCGCCAACCAGCCATTCCTATATGGGCACTGCCGTGGTGCTGCATCTCAAACAGCTCTGCGATACTGCGGGAATCGAAATCCGGACGTCCACTCCCGCCACCGGTCTGCTGGTGGATGAGAACGGCGCCGTGATCGGCGTGCAGACTGGTCAGGGCGAAATCACCGCAAAGGCAGTGATTCTTTCCACCGGCGGCGCTGCCGGTACGGTTGCATCGCTTCATGAGTTTTTCCCTGCAACCTGGAGTCTTGAGGACGAAAACTTTACCTTCGGCAGTCGGCTGTGCGTGGGCGACGGCATCCATATGGCAGAGGCGATTGGTGCAGATACCCGGCGCGCCATGGGCGTTTTAATCAAGGGACCCAGCCATCTGGGACCAGGCGGCACCCAGGCGCTGACCTACAGTGCCGACAGTCTGGTGGTCAATCAGTACGGTCAGCGCTTTATTGATGAAAGCGTGATCTTTGACTATCATGAAGCCCTGAACAATATTCCGAAACATACCACCTACACCATTGCAGACCACACCATTGTAGATGCAATGAATAAAAAACTTCCGCCGCAGGCAAAGCCCGGCACCCATCAGGCGCCCGTGTCGCTGCTGGAGGGTCTTCGGCAGGAAGCAGCATCCGGGAAAAACATCACCTACATTGGAGACAGTCTAGAGGAAGCCGTTCGGCATTCCGTATGAAACGCTCCAGGCCACCGTGGAAGCCTATAACGAAATGTGCCAGACCGGAAAGGATACCCTGCTGGGAAAAGACGCCCGGCATCTTCATCCGATTCTGAAGCCGCCCTTCTATGTGCTCAAGGGAATCCGCTCCACAGACAGCACCCGCGGCGGCGTTACCATTGACGATCAGTTCCGGGTACTGAAAACCGACGGCACCGTCCTCTCCGGGCTCTATGCCATTGGCGTACCCGATGGGCAGAAGCCGACCGGCTGTATCGTCAATACCGTTTTTCAAA
>CAJKNS010000147.1 GCA_905201305.1 uncultured Eubacteriales bacterium | reverse complement strand
GGCTGCCGTGCCTATGGCAACTGCGAGCTTCAGGCAATGTGGCAGTATCTGGGCGTCCTCCATGCCCGCATGAAGGACGAGTTCCCCGAGAAGACCACCCTGAAAATCGGCACCGGCACCTCTGTCATTATTCGTGAGAACGACCGCTGCATTCAGTGCGGTCGCTGCGTCCGTGCCTGCGGCAGCCTGCGTAAGGTTGGCGCCATCGACTATCAGAAGAAGGGCATGGAGACCTATATCTCTACCCCCGACGACCTGCCGCTGAACCAGTCCGATTGCCGGTTCTGCTCTGCCTGCGTCGAAGTCTGTCCCACCGGTGCTCTGGTGGACATGGAGGGGCTGTTCCGCAGTGATCTGCCCCGTGAGCAGGCGCTGGTACCCTGCCGTGCGGATTGCCCTGCCCATATTGATATTCCTGCATTCCTGCGCTTTATCGCCCAGGGCAAATATGCCGAGGCACACGCAGTGATGCATGAAAAGGTTCCCTTCCCCCACGCTCTGGGCTATGTCTGCAACCATCGTTGCGAGACTGCCTGCAAGCGCGAGAAGCTCAACCGTGCCATCTCCATCTGCTCCATGAAGCGCTTTGCCGCAGAGCATGATGAAAAGCAGTTCTGGAAGGAAAATGGCTTCCAGAATCCCGACACCGGCAAGAAGATTGCCGTAGTCGGCGGCGGTCCCTGCGGTATGACTGCGGCTTACTACCTCAAGAAACTGGGTCATGACGTGACCGTTTATGAGAAGGATCCCATCGCCGGCGGACATATGGCAAAGGGCATGCCCGAGTTCCGTATTCCCGGCGCTGACGTTGCCAAGGAGATCAAGGATATCACCGATATCGGCGTGAAGCTGCTGGTGAATTCTCCTGTTGAGAACGTGGCTGAGCTGAAGAAGGATTACGACGCCGTTCTGGTTACCATCGGCACCTCTGTTGGCAAGAAGCTCAATTATCTGCCCGGCTCCAACTTCCGCAATGTCTACACCGCAGTTCAGCTGCTGAAGGACAACCGCCTGAAGCTGGCAGTTCCCGGCTATGAGATGAAGCTGGACCTGGGCAAAAAGGTCTGCATCATCGGCGGCGGCAACGTTTCCATCGACTGCGCCCGTACTCTGCGCCGCATGGGCTGCGAGGTCAATATCGTGTGCCTTGAGAAGGGCGAGAAGATGCTGGCAGACAAGCAGGAGATCAAGGAAGCCAAGGAAGAGGGCGTAAAGTTCTACGACGGTCACTCCAACGAAGCCATCGAGGGCACCGAGGAGCAGGTCACCGGTCTGCGCGTCCACGAGGTAGAGAGCTTCTACTTTGACGAGAACCGCAATCTGGTGGAAAATCAGGTTCCCGATTCCACCAAGGTTCTGGAGTGCGACTCTGTGGTCTTCGCTTCCGGTCAGGTCACCGGTCTTACCGATGCCTTTGGTCTGGAGCTCAACCGCTTTGGCTATCCCATCGATCCCGAAACCGGCAAGTCCGGCTTTAAGACCTCTATCCCCGGCGTATTCACCGCTGGCGATGTAATTACCGGCACCAAGTTCGTCATCGACGCCATTGCGGGCGCCCGTGAGGTTACCACCATCATCGACCAGTACCTGGGCGGTGAGGGCAAGATCGACGAGACGCTGGTGGAGCGCACCCTCAACCCCGAGCTTGGTCCCATCAAGGGCTTCGGTCTCCAGCCCAGAGTGGACACCATTGTGGTGGATCCCGAAACCCGTATGAGCCCCGAGCATCTGTGGGATAAGGTTGACAACAACTTTACTTGCGAGATGGCACAGTGCGAGGCTGGACGCTGCCTGCAGTGCGACCTGCGTGTGCCCATCCGGAAGGTTGAAAACTTCAACGCTTACAGCAAGAGATAAGGGAGGGCTATTCGATGATTGATAAGAATCTTTTGGCTGCGAATAAGGAAAAGTGCCTGGAGCGTGCAGCCAAGCTCCCTGAGGCTCCTGTCAGCGCAAACGAATCCACCTGTCCTGTGGCATGGTGCCTGGACATGGTCAAGGCTGCCCGTGCCGAGGCTTGCGGCAAGAGCGTTATGTGCCGTGACGGTTTGTGGCAGCTCCAGCTGATGCTGGAGGGCATTATAAATGGTCAATCGAATGCTGACGATCTGGATGTCATGAAGGAGACCCTGGTGGCTATGAAGACCGTGGGCTGCCCCAACACCCAGAAGGTTGCAACGCTGATCCTCACCTCTCTGGAGCAGAACGCCGAGGAGTGGGATCTCCATGTGCGCCGTCATCGCTGCACTGCTCTTAAGTGCTACTACAGCCTGTACATTGATCCTGCTGTCTGCAAGGGAAACGGCGCTTGTCTCAAGGCTTGCCCTGCCGGTGCAGTGGTTGGCGGTGAAGGCATGATCAGTGTCATCAAGGATGAGAGCGGCTTGAAGACCGAGGCGTTCATTGCCTCCTGTCCCAACGGCGCCATCAAGAAGTATGGCGGACCCGTCAAGCCCAGAACGCCCACCGATCCCGTGCCCGTTGGCTCCTTCGGTGCAGAGGGCGGCGCTGCTGCCGGCGGCGGACGGAGACGTCGCCGCGGTTAATGTTTGGGGACAATACCCCATAAATTAGATCCAAGCGGTTTAAACGGAGGCCGGAGGAAATCCTCCGGTCTCCGATTTTTTCGTGGAATAGGAGAATACTATGGTCATCACCCATGCATACATTGAGCCCGTGGTGGGCAGTCCCATTGCGGACGGTTATCTGCGGTTTGGCGCTGCCATTGAAGAAATGGGTTCCATGGACCGGTATGCGCCCAAGGACGGGGAAGAGGTTCTGGACGCAGGCGGCAAATGGCTGCTGCCGGGGTTTGTGGATATCCACACCCATCTGGGGCTGTTCGGCGACGGCGTCGGCTTTGAAGCTGAGGACTGCAACGAGTCCACCGATCCCATTACCCCGCAGCTGCGGGTCATTGACGGCATTAACCCCATGGACCATACCTTTGAGGATGCCAGAAAAGGCGGCGTGACCGCGGTGATTGTAGCGCCGGGGTCTGCCAATCCCATTGCGGGACAGGCGGCGGCAATTCGGACCTATGGGCGGCGCATTGACGACATGATCCTGCGGGCGCCTGCTGCCATGAAGTTTGCATTGGGGGAAAATCCAAAGTCCACCTACAATGACCGGGATGAAACGCCGGTGACTCGTATGGCAACGGCGGCGCTGATTCGGGAAAATCTCCGGAAAGCTCAGGAGTACCGGATGAAGCAGCAACTGGCGCAGGAGGATCCGGACTTTGACGCGCCGGATTTTGACATGAAGCTGGAAGCCCTGGTGCCGGTGCTGAATCGGGAAATTCAGGCGCATTTTCATGCCCATCGGCTGGACGATATTTTTACTGCCATTCGGATTGCAAAGGAATTTGATTTGGATTATGTGATTATCCACGGTACCGAGGCTTATCTTGCGCCGGATATTATGGCGCAGGAGCAGGCAAGGGTAGTAACCGGACCAAATCTGCTGGATCGCTGCAAGCCGGAGCTGCGGAACATGAGCTTTTCCGGTCCTGTGGTGCTGACCCACAATGGCGTATTGTGCTCCATCTGCACGGACCATCCGGAAACCCCCCTGCAATATCTGCCCCTCTGCGCTGCCATGGCAATGCGCTCGGGGCTGACGCGACAGGAGGCGTTGGCGGCAATCACCATTCAGCCTGCCAGAATCGCGGGACTGGACAAGCAGATCGGCAGCCTGGAAATCGGTAAGGATGCGGATTTGATGCTGGCAAGCGGCAATCCGCTGGAGCTGGATACCCGAATTGAAGCGGTTTATTCTTTGGGAAGGAAGTGTGTCTGAGATGAGAGAGATTTCCTGTGCGGACATTTCCGCATTGGTGGAGCAGCTGTGCATTCAGGCGGCAACGGTTCTGCCGGATGATCTGTGCTGGGTGATCCAGCAGGCGGAGGAAAAGGAAGAGAGCCCCGTTGGCAAGGGTATTCTCCAGGATATTACCACGAATTTTCAGATGGCACGGGAAAAAGGCGTGCCCATCTGCCAGGACACCGGCATGGCGGTGGTATTTTTGGAGATCGGGCAGGAGGTACACGTCACCGGCGGCAGCCTGAACGATGCCATCAATCTGGGCGTCCACAACGGCTATTTGAACGGATTCCTTCGCTGCTCCGTGGTAAGCGATCCTCTGCGGCGGCAGAACACCGGGGACAATACCCCTGCGGTGATTCATACCACCATCGTGCCCGGCGACGGTTTTTCTGTTACCGTTGCGCCCAAGGGCTTTGGCAGCGAGAATATGTCCGCCATGCGGATGTTTACGCCTGCGGCAACCTGGCAGGACATTGAGGACTGGATCGTCTCCAGCGTATCCACTGCCGGTTCCAATCCCTGTCCGCCGGTGGTGGTAGGCGTTGGACTGGGCGGCACCATTGAGCAGTGCGCCCTGGAGGCGAAAAAGGCGCTGCTGATGCCCATGGACACGCCAAATCCCGATGCGTTTTACGGAGAGAAGGAGCAGGCGCTGCTGGAGCACATCAACCGTCTGGGTATCGGACCCCAGGGCATGGGCGGCAGAATCACGGCGCTGGCAGTGCGTATCCGACCCTATGCCACCCATATTGCAGGGCTGCCCTGTGTGGTAAACATGAGCTGCCATGTGACCCGGCATGCCTCCGGTGCGCTGTAAGAATCGCACAGTTTTTTCAGAGAATCCAGGAAAACCCTTGCAAATTCAAGCACAGCGTGCTATAATCATCCATGTAAGTATGTTAGTCTCAGAGAGTGGGCCGGGTGGTCCACTCTCTCTTGCTGATAAGGGGGCATTATGAGTAAAATCACAGATCAGGTTTGGAAGTTAGCCGAGCCGGTGGCGCAGCAGTTTGGACTGCGCATTTGGGACGTGGAATATGTTCGCGAGGGCGCCGATTGGTTCCTGCGGGTCTACATCGACAAGGATGGTCCGGTGGATATTTCGGACTGCGAAAACGTGTCCCGGGCGCTGGACCCCATTCTGGATGAGGAAGATCCCATTCCCGACAGCTACACCTTTGAGGTCTGTTCGGCAGGCTGTGAGCGTGTACTCAAGCGCCCCGGGGATTTTCAGCAGTTTCTCGGGAGCAAGGTGCTCCTGCGGCTGTATCGTCCCAGAGACGGACGGAAAGAATATATCGGAGTCCTGAAGGACTATCAGGACGGAACCATTTCTCTGGAAGTGGGCGAAGAAGCAATGACATTTACGCCGGAAGAGACCGCCATGGTGCGGCTCTATGCCGAGTTTTGATTGGAGGAATTTGAAAAATGAACGCCGAAATTATGGGAGCACTGGACCAGCTGGAAAAGGAAAAGGGCATCCCCAAGGAGTATATGCTGGACAAGATCACCCAGGCGCTGCTGGCTGCGTATAAAAAGGATCACACCGGCTACACCGACAATGTGACCGTCAACATCATCGATGGCGAGATGAAGCTGTTTGCCCAGAAGGAAGTAGTGGAAGAGGTTCAGTTCCCGGCCACCGAAATTTCCATTGCCGAGGCGCAGAAGTACATGCCCGGTGCAGTAGAGGGCGACCTGGTTGAGGTGGAAACCAAAGCCAAGCAGTTTGGACGCATTGCGGCACAGACCGCAAAGGGCGTTATCATTCAGGGCATCCGGGAAGCGGAGCGTGAGGCGGCTTACGGCAGATTTACCTCCAAGTCCCATGAGATGCTCACCGGCACTGTTCTGCGGATTGATCCGGTCAACGGCGGCATTACCGTCCGCATTGGCACCGGAAGCGACAAGATGGACGCTTATCTCAGCCAGAGCGAGCAGGTCCCCGGCGAAACCTGGGTAGAGGGCGACACCATCCGCGTTTATGCGGTGGATGTGCGTAAGTCCAGCCACGGCGCACAGATGATGGTATCCCGGACCCATCCCGGTCTGGTGAAGCGGCTGTTTGAGCTGGAGGTTCCTGAAATCTCCGACGGCACCGTAGAGATTCGCTCCATTGCCCGTGAGGCTGGCAGCCGCACGAAGCTGGCGGTTTGGGCTTCCGATCCCGATATCGATCCTGTGGGCACCTGCGTTGGTCCCAGAGGCGGACGTGTGGGCGCAGTGGTTGACGAGCTGGGCGGCGAGA
>CAJKNS010000146.1 GCA_905201305.1 uncultured Eubacteriales bacterium | reverse complement strand
ACGTTGGCGATGAGGCAGGAGATGGCAGCAGCGCCTGCCGCCTGATACGCTTTGGCAATGTCCAGATAGGGGAAATCCGGCGCAATGAGCCCCTTGGATGGAGATGCTTTTTTTACCTCGCAGATAAAGCCCATGCCCGGAGCAGAAAGTGCCTGCTGAAAGGGAAAGTCTCCGGTGTTCTCCATGGCTTCCGCCTGTGCCCGCAGCTGGGAAAGGGAAAGAATTTTTCGCTCTTCCGCCACCCGCTGCCGGGTTTTCTCTGCAATTTCGGATAAAATACTCACCGGTTGCTCGCCTCCACAAATTCCTGGAGCTTTTCATAGGCTTTTCCGCTGTCAATGAGATATTCTGCCAGACGAACGCCCTCCTCCAGGTTCTTTGCGCTGCCTGCAATATATAGCGCGGCACCGGCGTTCAGGCAGACGGCGTTGCGCTTGGGACCCCTGTCTTTGCCCTGGAGAATGTTCCGGGTAATCTGGGCGTTTTCCTCGGGGGTGCCGCCCACCAGATCGGACTTCCGGCAGCGGGGATAACCAAACTGCTCCGGGGTAATTTCATAGAGCGTCGTGCTGCCATCTTGAATTTCGCAGATTGCAGTGGGCGCGCTGGCGGAGATTTCATCCAGCTTGTCGGTGCCATAGACCACCATGCCCCGGCGGATGCCCAGATTCTCCATAACCTTGGCATAGGGCTCCAGCAGACTCCGGTCATACACGCCCATCACGCCCATGGTGGGTGCTGCGGGATTGGTAATGGGACCGAGAATGTTGAATACCGTCCGAATTCCAAGCTCCTTCCGAACGGGACCCACACATTTCATGGCGCTGTGATAGGTCTGGGCGAACAGAAAGCAGATGCCCACCTCCTCCAGAAGCTCCCGGCACTTTTCCGGGGGAAGGGAAATGTTGACGCCCAGGGCTTCCAGCACGTCAGCAGCGCCGGATTTGGAGGAGGCGGCGCGATTGCCGTGCTTTGCCACCGGAACGCCGCCTGCGGCAATGACCATGGAGGAGGTGGAGGAGATGTTAAAGGTATTTGCGCCGTCTCCGCCAGTGCCTACGATCTCCAATACGTCCATATCGTGGGGAACCTTGGTGGCATGGGCACGCATGGCATAGGCGGAGCCGCTGATTTCGTCGGTGGTTTCGCCCTTCATGGACAGTGCGGTGAGATAGGAGGAAATCAGGGTGGGGCTGACCTTGCCGTCCATAATTTCGTCCATCACCTGTCGGGCTTCCTCATAGCTCAGGTTTTCCTTGTTCATCAGCTTTGCAATGGCTTCCTTAATCATGATGATTTCCTCCAATCATTGTAAAAAAGTTTTGAATGATTTGACCGCCCTGGGGCGTCAAGATGGACTCCGGGTGGAACTGCACCCCGAAAATGGGCTTTTTCGTATGCTCAACCGCCATGACCTCGCCGTCCTCGGTGCGAGCGGAAACCATCAGGCAGTCCGGCAGCAGCGCTTCCGGTGCGGCAAGGGAATGATACCGGGCGGCAGTAAAAGGCTCCATCCCCTGAAACAGCCGGGATGCCGGATCCGGAATCACCAGCGACGACTTCCCGTGCATCAATTCCTTTGCATAGGTGACGGTGCCGCCGAACGTTTGGCAAATCGCCTGATGTCCCAGGCAGACCCCGAAAATGGGCTTGTTGAGCGTTGCAATCACGTCCAGGCAGATGCCAGAATCCTCTGGGCGTCCGGGACCCGGAGATAAAAACACGGCTTCGGGATTCATGGTTCGGATTTCTTCCAGCGTGATTTCCCGGTTCCGCACCACCTGAATGTCCGGACGGAAGGAGCCGATGAGCTGATAGAGATTGTAGACAAAGCTGTCGTAATTATCGATGAGCAGAATCATTGGATGCCTCCTTCCGCTTCCTCAATGGCAGCCACCACTGCGCGAGCTTTATTTCTGCACTCCAGATATTCCGTCTCCGGTACGCTGTCATAGACAATTCCTGCACCGGACTGCACGCAGACCACACCGTTTTTCTTATAAGCAAGCCGGATGGAAATGCACACATCCAGATTTCCGGTAAAATCCAGATATCCAATGGCACCACCATAAATGCCCCGTGGTCGCTGCTCCAGCTCCTGAATGATCTGGCAGGCACGGAGCTTTGGGGCACCGGACAGGGTGCCGGCAGGGAGAATGGCGTCCACTGCATCCACGGCGTCCTTGTCCGCTGCAATCTCTCCTGATACCGTGGAGCCGATGTGCATCACATGGGAATAGCGCTCAATGGACATGTATTTTTCCACCGTTACGCTGCCCAGCTTGCTGATTTTGCCCAAATCGTTTCGTCCCAGATCCACCAGCATATTGTGTTCCGCCTTTTCCTTTTCGTCGGCTAAGAGCTCCTGCTCCAGACGCGTGTCTTCTTCCGGCGTTGCGCCACGAGGACGGGTGCCGGCAAGGGGAAAGGTGTGAAGGATACCGTCCTGAAGCTTTGCCAACGTTTCCGGAGAGGCACCGGAGACTTCGATATCATCGCTGGAGAAATAGAACATGTAGGGGGAGGGGTTGGTAGTACGGAGGACCCGATAGACGTCAAACAGACTGCCCTCTGCCTGAGCTTCCATGGGATTGGACAGGACCACCTGAAAGATATCGCCCTCATGGATATAATGCTGGGCTTTTTCCACCATGCCCATATATTTTTCCTTGGAGAAGCATAGCTCCAGGGGGAATTTCAGCTTTAGCGGACGGAACACTGCCTTGGCACCAGAGGTAAGCAGCTGCTCCATTTCCAAAAGCTCCTGCTGGGCTGCGGCATGGCCGGATGCCGGATCAGCGGTATCAATTCCGGCGATTAGAATCAGCTTTTGGCGGTAGTTATCGAATACGATCACCCGGTCAAAGAGCATGAGATCCATGTCCCGAAAATCGCTGGACGATTGGGCTGCGGTTTTCAGACTGGGCTCGGCATACTGGATATAGTCGTAGGAGAAATAGCCTACCAATCCACCGGTAAAGGGAGGCAGCCCGTCCAGCTTGGGGCTCTTATAATCCTTGAGAATTTGGCGGATGATCTCACCGGGATGCTCGACCCCATGGGTTTCCACTGTGGGATGTTCGCCTTCAGGATGATGCACCAGCCGAACGGTGCCGGATTGACAGGTTACCTCCAGCGTTGGCGCATAGCCCAGGAAGGAATAGCGCCCCCAGGTGCTTTGATTTTCTGCGCTTTCCAGCAGATAGCAGTGACGGGAGGCGGCACGCAGGGTGCGCATGACCTCGATGGGGGTAAAGCGGTCAGCGTACAGCTCATGGCACAGGGGAATTCTGCGATAGTCAGAGCTCAGCGCCAGAACCTGGTCATAGGATGGATACATACAAGGACCTCCTTTGGGGACAAAATAAAAATCCCGTCCCCGACATAAAAATGTCAAGGACGGGAAAACCCGCGGTGCCACCTTGATTCACGGAATACAATGCTCCCGTGCCCTTAGCGAGATACCAACATATCTCCGGCAACTGACGTATGCCCACACGTCAACCATACTGGGATTCTTATGAATCGGTTCCGATTGCCCTCGGCGGCCCATTGTGACAGCCTGCGTTCCGTCCGGATTCCACCATCCCGGACTCTCTGAGGGGGCAACAGCTGCCTTTACTTCCGCTTCAACGGTTTCATTTTCATTTGTTGGGGCGATTATACACCGGCAGAATCCTACTGTCAAGAGGGAATTTGAAATAAGTTTGTCAATTTAACGTGATATCACAAAAATGCAAAAAAGTACTTGACAAACGAAAATTCCGGCGCTATAATCTGGGGCAATATCAAGCAAAACTGACGACTGAAAAGAGTAGCCCCGAAGGTACACGCATAGAGAGCCGCGGACGGTGGAAGCGCGGCGATAAGCCCCGGTGTGAATGGATTCAGGAGGGTGGGAAGAACGGAGAGATTCCTAGTAATGCCCAACGGTTTGGCGGTCCGTTATCACTGCCGGCGTATGTTTGTACGCATAGAGGTGGGCGCATTGGCGTCAATTTAGGTGGTACCGCAGAAGTGTAAGACTTTTGTCCTAAGAAATTAGGACAAAGGTCTTTTTTGTTACCCAAAGGAGGAAATCATAATGAGCAAAGGACGATTTGGACAGTTTGGCGGACAGTATGCGCCGGAAACCATGATGGCGGCACTGGAGGAGCTGGAGCAGTCTTACAACCATTTTAAGGAGGACCCGGAATTCAACCGGGAGCTGCAATTCCTGCTCCGGGAATATGCAGGCAGACCCTCGGGGCTTTACTATGCCGAAAAAATGACGAAGGATCTGGGCGGCGCAAAAATCTACCTCAAGCGGGAGGACCTGAACCATACCGGCGCCCACAAGATCAACAATGCCCTGGGGCAGGTGCTTTTGGCGAAGAAAATGGGCAAAACCCGTGTGATTGCAGAGACGGGAGCGGGACAGCACGGCGTTGCCACTGCCACTGCCGCAGCGCTGTTGGGGCTGGAGTGCGAGGTGTTCATGGGAGAGGAGGACACCAAGCGTCAGGCATTGAACGTTTTCCGCATGGAGCTGCTGGGCGCAAAGGTCCATCCGGTGATGAGCGGCACCAGAACGCTAAAGGATGCAGTGAACGAAACCATGCGGGAGTGGGTTACGAGAATTTCCGACACCCATTATGTGATTGGCTCCTGCATGGGACCTCATCCGTTCCCTGTGATTGTCCGGGATTTCCAGAAGGTCATCGGTGAGGAAATCCGGGAGCAGTGCATAGAGAAGGAAGGACGGCTGCCGGACGCAGTGGTTGCCTGTGTGGGCGGCGGCAGTAATGCCATTGGAACGTTTTATGACTTTATCCGGGAGCCCTCGGTGCGTTTGATCGGCTGTGAGGCGGCAGGACGGGGGATTGACACCTTTGAAACTGCCGCTACGGTGGCAACGGGTCGGGTTGGCATTTTCCACGGAATGAAGTCCCTGTTCTGCCAGGACAAATACGGTCAGATTGCACCGGTGTATTCCATCTCTGCGGGATTGGATTATCCCGGAATCGGACCGGAGCATGCGGAGCTTCATGCCACCGGACGTGCGGAATATGTGCCGGTGACCGATGACGAGGCTGTGGAAGCCTTTGAATATCTGGCAAAAACCGAGGGCATCATTCCTGCCATTGAAAGCGCCCATGCGGTGGCGTATGCAAAGAAGCTGGCAAAGGAAATGAGCAGAGATCAGATTCTGGTTGTTACCATCTCCGGCAGAGGAGATAAGGACGTGGCTGCCATTGCAAGATACAAGGGGGTTGAAATCTATGAATAAGATTACAGCGGCATTTCGCAGCGGAAAAGCCTTTATTCCGTTTCTCACCGGCGGAGATCCGGATATTGAAACCACAGAAAAGCTCATTCGCGCCATGGCGGCGGCAGGTGCAGATTTAATCGAAATCGGGGTGCCCTTTTCCGATCCCATTGCGGAGGGCACGGTGATTCAGGAGGCAAGTCAGCGGGCATTGCAGGGCGGTGCGACGGTGGATGAGCTGTTTGACATGGTAATCCGGCTTCGAAAGGATATCCAGATTCCGTTTCTGTTTATGGGCTATGCCAATTCCGTCTATGGCTATGGCGCGGAGAAATATATGGCGCGGTGCCGGGAAGCGGGGGTAGACGGCGTGATTCTTCCGGATGTACCCTTTGAGGAGCATCAGGAGTTTGAGGACGTGCTGGAGCGATATGGAATTACCCAGATTTCCATGGTGGCGCCAACGTCCCAGGACCGGGCAAAGGCAATTGCCCAGCATGCCAGGGGCTTCCTCTATTGCGTGTCCTCACTGGGCGTGACCGGCGTCCGCAGCAGCTTCAGCTCCAATATCTCCGAGATCATTGCTCTGGCAAAGTCTGCGGGAGACATTCCCTGCGCCATTGGGTTCGGCATTTCCACCCCTGAGCAGGCAAAGGAAATGGCAAAAAAGGCGGACGGCGTGATCGTAGGCAGCGCCATTGTGAAGCTCATTGCCCAGTACGGGCGGGACAGCGTGCCGGTGGTATATGACTATGTAAAGACCATGAAGCAGGCAGTCATGGAAGCCTGAACCGAAAAAATAAAGGCAACACCGCACAAATGCGTCTGCGGATTTCGTCGTCGCAAGCTTCGTATCCTTCGTTTTGCCCTTTGGGGGGCAAAAGCTCAGT
>CAJKNS010000145.1 GCA_905201305.1 uncultured Eubacteriales bacterium | reverse complement strand
TGGGGGAAAAGGACCGTCAAAGCCCGCAGACGCAATTGTGCGGTGTTGCCCTAATTTTATTCCATGACGATACCGTTTTGGGCGGCAACCAGATGCTCCACGCAGTAGATTTCCCGGAGCTTGGGCTTTTCGATTTTTCCTGTGGCATTCCGGGGCACCGGGGCAAAGATAATCCGCTTGGGACGCTTATAACGGGGCAGCTCCAGGCAGAAATGATTGACGGTTTCCTCGGTCAGGCTGCATCCGGGCTTGCATTCGATAATGGCGGCTGTGATCTCGCCCAAGCGCTTGTCCGGCATACCAATGACCGCAGCGTCTTTAATGGCGGGATTGGTGCGGAGAAAGTCCTCGATCTGCACGGGATAGATGTTTTCACCGCCGGAGATAATCACGTCTTTCTTCCGGTCCACCAGATAGTAGAAGCCGTCAGCGTCCTGCATTGCCATATCGCCGGTTTTCAGCCAGCCGTCGGGGGTTAATACCTGGGCGGTAGCTTCGGGATCGTTGTAATAGCAGGTCATTACGCCCGGACCCTTGACGCACAGCTCGCCAACCTCACCCTGAGCAACCTCGCCGGAACCGTCCTCTGCCAGAATTTTGCACTGCCAGCCATAGCCGGGTACACCGATGGCGCCGACCTTGTGGATATTCTCCATGCCCAGATGGACGCAGCCGGGACCGGTGGATTCTGACAGACCGTAGTTGGTGTCATATTTGTGGTTTGGGAAATAGGACAGCCATCGCTGAATCAGCACCGGAGGCACCGGCTGCGCGCCGCTGTGCATCAGCCGCCACTGGCTGGTTTCATAATCCTCCAGATGAATGTCGCCCCGATCCAATGCATCCAGCAAATCCTGTGCCCAGGGCACCAGCAGCCAGACGATGGTGCAGTGTTCCTGAGAAACGGCGGAGAGAATGGCTTCCGGCGTGGTGCCCTTGAGCAGCACTGCCTTGGAGCCGGAAATCAGACTGCCGAACCAGTGCATTTTTGCACCGGTATGGTACAGCGGCGGGATCAGCAAGAAGCAGTCCTCCCGGGTGGTGGCATGGTGCTTCTGCTCCATGCGGGCAGCCTGCATGAGACTTTCGTGGTTATGGAGAATGGCTTTTGGGAAACCGGTGGTGCCGGAGGAAAAGTAAATGGCTGCGTCGTCCTCGTCTTCAATCCGAACCAGCGGCGCAGAGGAGGAGAAGTTGACCACCTGGTGGTCATAGTCCTCGGCAAAGGTGGGACAGACTCCCGCGCCCACATACATCAGCAGCCGCTTTTCCCCCAAGTCATCGGCAATTTCCTCCATACGACCAATGAACTCCGGACCAAACAGCAGCACGTCGGTGTCCGACAGCACGGTGCAGTAGCGGATTTCCTCGGCGGAAAAGCGGAAGTTCATGGGCACCACCACTGCGCCGGTTTTGAGAATACCAAAGTAGATGGGCAGAAACTCCAGACAGTTCATCAGCAGAATGGCGACCTTGTTGCCCTTGCCGATGCCTCGATCCAGCAGCATGTTGGCAACCCGGTTTGCCTTCTCGTCAAATACCTGCCAGGTGATTTCCCTGCGGTAGGCTGTGGTGGGGGCAGGCATAATCAGGTCATAATCCTTCCAGGTCAGCCGGCGCTTTTCCTGAATTTCCGGGTTAATTTCCACCAAAGCGGTTTCGGGACCATAGAGCTTGGCATTCCGCTCCAGCAAATCGGTGATGGGCATAGCAAGGATCCTTTCTTATGGGCACTTTTGTGCGATAACGGTTTAGAATGTAAAAGTAAGTATAACGCAAGGAAGCAGCGATGTCAAGGAAATCGGAGATTTCGACGGAAATGTTGCTTTTTCAGCTGACATTTCATATAATATTTCCGTCTGTAATTTTTATGTAAAGAGGGGAAAGCGTTGACAGCACCCAATACGGATTTCAGCCAGGGCAGCGTATGGAAAAATATCGTCCGAATGTCCATTCCCATTACTCTGGCACAGCTGATTAACATTCTCTATAATATTGTGGACCGGATGTATATCGGGCATATTCCTGGTGCAGGTGCATTGGCGTTGACGGGCTTGGGACTGTGCCTGCCGGTGATTTCTATCGTGATGGCGTTTGCAAGGCTGTCCGGCATGGGCGGCGGTCCTCTGTGCTCCATTGAACGGGGCAAGGGCGACCTGACGGAAGCGGAACGGATCATGGGCAATTCCTTTACGCTGCTGATGATCTTTGCAGTGGCTTTGACCCTGCTGGGCGAGGTGTTTCTGCGCCCGATTCTCATGGCATTTGGCGCCAGCAGCGATACCATCGGCTATGCCATGGACTATGGCAGAATCTATCTTGCCGGCAATGTGTTTGTGCTGATTTCCCTGGGCATGAACAACTTTATCAACGCCCAGGGGTTTGCCCGGACCGGCATGGTGACAACGCTGGTGGGTGCGATTCTGAATATTGTCCTGGATCCCATCTTTATTTTTGTGCTGGGCTGGGGGGTCAAGGGCGCCGCTGCGGCAACGGTGATTTCTCAGGCAGTCTCCGCGCTGTGGGTGATGCAGTTTTTAACCGGAAAGCGGGCACAGCTGCGGCTCCGGTGGGAAAATCTCAAGCTGGATGCACAGCGGACCGGGCGAATTTTAACCCTGGGCTTTTCCGGATTTGTGATGGCGTTTACCAATTCCGCGGTGCAGGTAGTGTGCAACTCGGTACTCAGCAGCTATGGCGGAGATCTGTATGTGGGCGTGATGACGGTGCTCAGCTCCATCCGTGAGGTGGTGTCTATGCCGGTGCAGGGACTGACCGGAGCAGCAGAGCCGGTGCTGGGCTTCAACTATGGCGCAAAGAAAATGCAGCGGGTGCGGCAGGGCATTCGGTTTATTTCCGTGTGTGCACTGGTCTATTCGCTGCTGGTGTGGGGAATGATTCGCGTGATTCCCGGTCCGCTGATCCGCATTTTCAACAATGAGGACCATCTGGTCCGGACGGCAATTCCGGCATTGGGCATCTACTTTGCCACGTTCTTTATGATGGCGCTGCAATTTGCGGGACAGAGCACCTTTGTATCCCTGGGTAAGAGCAAGCAGGCGGTGTTTTTCTCGATTTTCCGCAAGGTGATTATTGTGGTGCCGTTGACCATTCTGCTGCCGAAGCTCAGCTGCTTTGGCGTCAGCGGCGTGTTCTGGGCGGAAGCAATTTCTAATGTGATTGGCGGCGTCAGCTGCTTTGGAACCATGTATTTTACCGTATACCGTCCGTTGGGACGAGAAGCGGAAACGTGAGGAGCGAAAGCATATGGAGCATCTGTTCCTGGTGAATCCGGCGGCAGGGAAGGAAGACCCCACAGCTGCGGTAGAGGCAGCGGCAAGGAGAATCGCGCAACATGAGCCCTATCAGGTCCAAATATCCCGGGCTCCGGGAGAGCTGACGGAGCTTGCCCGAACTGCGGGAGCATCCGGTAGGGAATTACGGGTTTATGCCTGCGGCGGAGACGGCACACTGAACGAGGTGGTTGCCGGGGCTGCGGATTATGAGAATTTGGCGGTGACCTGCATGCCCATGGGCTCGGGCAACGATTTTATCAAGCAGTTTCCCAATGCAAAGGCATTTTATCAGCCGGAGAATTTCCTTCAGGTGACAGAAAAGCGTCTGGATTTGATGGATGCCGGGGGCTGCATTGCGGTGAACGTATGCTCCGTGGGCTTTGATGCCAGAATCGGAACGCAGATTGACCGTTATCGTCGGCTGCCGCTGCTGTCGGGACCCAGAGCTTACCTTGCCAGCGTGGTCGTGAACCTGATTCGCGGCGTGGTCAAGCCCTGCCGGGTGGAGCTGCCGGAGCTTCTGCCGATCGATGAGCAGATGACCCTTGCCTGTGTCTGCAACGGAAGCTGGTATGGCGGCTCATTCCACCCAGTACCCGAGGCAGACAGCACCGACGGACTTTTGGACGTGCTTTTGGTGAAAAAGGTTTCCCGACTGACGGTGGCGCGGGTGATTGCCGCCTATCAGAAGGGACAGTATGCCAGCTATCCGGAGCTGATCTCCCATTATCGGGTGCCCTGGATTCGGATCATTACCCCGGAGCCGGAGCCGGTGAATCTGGACGGAGAGCTGGTTCGGAGTAAGGACACCACCATACGGGTCTTGCCCCAGAAGCTCCGATTCTTTGGACCGGCGGCTGCCTGGGAAAAATAGAATGGAGAAATAAAATGCGCACGGCATTTCCTGATTGAAGGAAATGCCGTGCGTTTTGCTGTTTACGGGGTAGGTGCCGGGAGACTGTCGATTTCCGCATTCACGGAGGGAACCGCGGATTTCTCTGGAGTAGGGGAGGGTTCAGCTGACGGTTCAGCAGGAGCAGGGCTCACGTCCGGGTCCTCCGGGGTGCTGGGAGCCGGTGCCTCCGAAGGCACGGGAGAGGGTGCCGGCTCGGGAGAAGCGGAGGGGCTTACATCCGGGGACGTCGAGGGCTCTTCTACCTGAGAGCCCGGCTCTTCCGGCTTTTCCGGTTCTTCCGGTTCTGCTGCTGCGGTTTCGAGATAATGGACCAGCCGCACCAGAATGGTAACGCCCTCACATCTGGGCAGGCGGTTCAAGGGCTGGAAGCTGCCGTCCGGATAGCCATAAATCAGCCCAGCGGCAACTGCCTTTTGCACCGATTCCAGTGCATAATCCGCAATCTTTGCCTGATCGGTAAAGGTGAGCGATGCAGAATCCAGCGTCATGCCGCGGGTTTCTGTGAGATAACGGATCAGAATGGTAACCAGCTCTTGCCTTGTGATCGGTGCATTGGGGGCAAAACTGGTTTCGGAGATACCCAGTACAATCTGATTGGCATACGCCCAGTTGACGGCAGATGCGTAGTATTCAGACTGCGGCACGTCGGTGAAGGGGCAAACCGGCGCGGAATCGGTATCTGCCTGCTCCATTCTTGCCAGAATGGTAACAGCCTGTGCGCGGGTCATAATCATATATGGAGAGAATGCAATGGTGCTTGTGCCCGTTACCATGCCCCGCTGGGCGGCTTCGATTGTATCGTCCAGGAACCAGCTGCTATTGCTGATATCATAGAAATAATCGTCCTGGAACATACCGACGAGCGTTCTTGCGCCGTTTGCCGTAACGGTATAGGAGGACTCCTCCGACAGCAGGCTTCCCTCAATGGTATACCAGCCCTGGAACGTATGACCCTCTGCGGGCTGCGCGGTCAGGGTTACTTCCGTATTGTCAGGGTAAGCGCCTGCGCCGGCAACACTGCCGCTGCGGGAGGATTTGAGGGTAATGACAGAGCCAAACTGTGCTGTAATTGTAACATTGGCGGTGACGGTGAAGGAATATGTGCTGTTGGTAGAGAGCAGTGTGCCGTTTCGATCATACCAGCCCAGGAATGTATGCTCCTTGGCGGCACTGGCGGTCAGGGTGACCAGGGCGCCGGAGGCATAGGTGCCTGCGCCGGTGGTGGAACCGGACCCCGCTGCTTTGACCGTAACGCTGCGGGAGACGGAGAACTGTGCGTAGACGGTAACATTGCTGTTTACAGCAAAGCTGTAGGTGGCACTGCTGGAGAGCAAATTGCCCGTTCCATCATACCAGCCGGTGAACAAAGAGCCGCTGGAGGGGGTAGCAGTCAGGGTGGCGGTGGTTCCGCGGCGATATGCGCCGCTTCCGGCGATGCTGCCGCTGCCATTGCCGGAGCTGCGGGCGGCAACCGTGTAGACCCGGGTACCGTAGGTGCCGTAGTGCTTTGCGATGGTAAGAATACTGTTATTGAACTTTTCACAATAGCCGCTGCGCTGGAAGCCCTGAAAACTATAGACGTTAGAGGGAAACTCAAACAGGCAGGAGGTATAGCCCAGGGTTGTGGTATAGGCGGTAAAGTATCCGCTGCCGCCGCGGCAGCTGGCATAGGTGTTATTGGGAAATGCGGCTTTCAGGGTTTTATAGAGTACATTATCCCATCCGTTGGAGGTAATGATCTGAGAAAACCAGCCGTGGACGTCAAAACACATATTGACGCCGTCGCCCTTGACATTCTGCACGAATTTTGCCAGTGCTGCGGATTCCCGGCATGCCAGCGGCGCAGGACCGTTATAGTTCCGCGCAGAGGTATAAGAGGTCCAGCCGGTGGGAAAGCTGCGGTTCATGTCGATGCCCTTGGCATAGGACAGGGT
>CAJKNS010000144.1 GCA_905201305.1 uncultured Eubacteriales bacterium | reverse complement strand
CCGGCTGACGGACCATTTTAATGACCGCCGCTATCAAACGCTGCTGAATGAGCAGCGGGTGGTGCTGGTATCTGAGCAGGGACCGGATCTGGAATTCTCTGCGCCAAGGGCTCTGAGCCGCAATCGGCTGATTCACGCCATGGGGCAAAAGGTGTTGGTGGCACAGTCGGATTATGGCTCCGGCGGCACCTGGAACGGCACCATGGAGAACCTGAAGGCACAGTGGAGCCCTGTCTGGATGTTTGCGGGGGAACCTGACAATCCCGGCACCAGAGGGCTGATCGAGCGCGGTGCGTCCCCTGTGGAGCTTTCTCAGCTGAACCATTTGGAGGAGCTGGGGCAAACGCAGACAAGCCTGTTTTAGCGTTTCAAATTTGCTTGATCGTCCAAGGGAGATTTTTTACCCTTGGATGATCTTTTTTATGTGGAAAACTTTACAAATAATTACAGACGATATGGGGCGAAGACAGAGTGCGCCAGCCCTTGGGACACCTGCGATTTACGTAAAATTCGTCTCCGAATTAAGACAAAAAACCGACAATATTACTGTGGTTTTCCCTTGCTTGCATTATGGAAACCGCAGCCCACCATAGGGTGCCGCAAAGCCTATAAACGCCAGAAAACCACAACATATGGTTTCTGTAAGTAAACTGACACTAAATGTAGTAATTTTGTTCTTGCAATCCCTAGGTCATGTGATATAATATGGCTACTGCAAAAAATGAAAGAAATAGACGGCACGCACCGCTTTTTACGCATCGAAGTGTTTTCCTGGCACTTCGATGAACTTGTGTCAAGGGGGGAATGCGTGCCATAATCCCAGCGGGATAGGAGCGGAGGAAGAACAATGCAAGTAGTAAAAAGAGATGGCTCGATTGTTGCTTTTGACCGGAGCAAAATTGTCTCTGCCATTCAGAAGGCGAATGACTCCGTAGACGAGGAAGATCGGATCGACCAGGACATGATCGAAAAAATAACCTGCTCCATTGAGCAGCGGCATCGCAGCCGCCTGCTGGTGGAGGATATTCAGGATATGGTGGAGAAGCAGCTGATGGAGCAGGACAAATATGTCCTGGCAAAGAACTATATCATCTACCGCTACACCCGCGCTCTGGTTCGGAAGCAGAACACCACCGATGAAAGCATTCTCAGCCTGCTTCACAACACCAATAAAGAGCTGGCGGAGGAAAACAGCAACAAGAACACCGTCATTGCCTCCACCCAGCGGGATTATATTGCTGGCGAGGTGTCCCGGGATTTGACCCGCCGGATTCTTCTGCCGGAGAAAATCTCCAAGGCACATGACGAGGGGGTGCTGCATTTCCATGATGCCGACTATTTTGTGCAGCCCATTTTCAACTGCTGTCTCATTAACATCGGCGACATGCTGGACAACGGCACCATGATGAACGGTAAGCTCATTGAATCCCCCAAGAGCTTTCAGGTGGCGTGCAATGTAATGACCCAGATCATTGCCAACGTTGCCTCCAACCAATATGGCGGTCAAAGCGTGGATATCAGTCATTTGGGCAAGTATCTCCGCCGGAGCTACAATAAGTTTAAAAAACGCATTACCGATGAATGTCAGGGCGAGGAGGTTTCCGAGGAGCTGATCGAAAAGCTCACCCGGGAGCGCCTTCAGGAGGAGCTGAAGTCCGGCGTTCAGACCATTCAATATCAGATCAATACCCTGATGACCACCAACGGTCAGTCGCCCTTTGTGACCCTGTTCCTGTACCTCAAAGAGGGGGACCCCTACATCAAGGAAAACGCCATGATCGTGGAGGAAATCCTAAGGCAGCGGCTGGAGGGAATCAAAAACGCATCCGGTGTTTATGTAACGCCTGCATTCCCCAAGCTGGTGTATGTGCTGGATGAGAATAACTGCCTGCGCGGCGGCGAATATGACTACATCACCCGCTTGGCAGTGAAATGCTCCGCGAAGCGGATGTATCCCGACTATATTTCCGCAAAGAAAATGCGGGAGAATTACGAGGGCAATGTGTTCGCACCCATGGGCTGCCGCTCGTTCCTGGCACCCTGGAAGGACGAAAACGGCGAATATAAATTTGAGGGGCGCTTTAATCAGGGGGTTGTTTCCATCAATTTGCCCCAGATCGGCATTCTCTGCAAGGGCGATGAAGAAAAGTTCTGGAAGATGCTGGACGAACGGCTGGGAATCTGCTTTGAGGCGCTGATGTGCCGGCATAATGCTCTAAAAGGTGTGGTCAGCGATGTCAGCCCGGTACATTGGCAATATGGCGCCATTGCCCGGCTGAAAAAGGGCGAAACCATTGACAAATTCCTCTATGGCGGCTATTCCTCCATTTCCCTTGGATATATCGGACTGTATGAGCTGACGATTCTCATGAAGGGCGTCAGTCAGACCGATCCTGTGGGCGAGGAGTTTGCGGTTCGCGTGATGAAGCACCTGCGGGAAACCTGCGACCGCTGGAAAGCGGAGACGAACATCGGCTTTGCCCTGTACGGCACCCCAGCCGAAAGCCTGTGCTATCGGTTTGCACGGATTGATAAGGAGCGGTTCGGCACCATCCCCAACGTCACGGACAAGGGCTATTATACAAACTCCTATCACGTGGACGTGCGAGAGGAGATCGATGCCTTCTCCAAGTTCGATTTTGAGAGCCAGTTCCAGTCCATTTCCTCCGGCGGTGCCATCAGCTATGTAGAGATTCCCAATATGCGCCATAACCTCACAGCTCTAGCCGAGGTGGTGCAGTACATCTATGACAATATTCAGTACGCTGAGTTCAACACCAAGAGCGATTACTGCCAGGTGTGCGGATTTGATGGGGAAATTATCATCAACGACGACTATCAGTGGCAGTGCCCCAACTGCGGCAACACCGATCAGACCAGAATGAACGTCACCCGCCGTACCTGCGGTTATTTGGGTGAAAACTACTGGAATGAGGGCAAAACCAAGGAAATCAAGGCAAGGGTGATGCATCTGTGAATTATTCCCTGATTAAGTGGCGGGATATTGCCGACGGTCCCGGGATTCGGGTGAGTCTGTTTGTATCCGGCTGCCGCCATCACTGCAAGGGCTGCTTTAATGCCGAAACCTGGAGCTTTGACGCGGGAAAGACCTATACTCCGGAGGTGCAGGAATCCATTCTGGCGGGCATGGAAAAACCCTATATCTTGGGCCTGACGCTGCTGGGCGGCGAGCCATTTGAGCCGGAAAACCAGCCGGAGGTTTTGACGCTGTGTAAGGCGGTGCGGGAGAAGTTCCCAGAGAAGACCATCTGGTGCTATTCCGGCTATACCCTGGAAACGGATATAATGGCGGGCAAGCTGGGACCCAGGGAAATCACCATGGAGCTTCTAAGGCAGCTGGACGTGCTGGTGGACGGAGAATTCCATCTCAGTGAAAAGAATCCATCCCTCCGGTTCCGGGGCTCAGCCAATCAGCGCATCATTGACGTAAAGAAAACACTGGAAAGTGGAACCGCAGTCCTGTGGGACGGAAGAGAGGAGCCGTAGCATGAAAGTTCAGAAGCTTCGTCCGGAGTCAAAAATCCCTACCTATGGCTCGCCGGATGCTGCGGGAGCCGATCTCTATGCCTGCATTTCAGAGCCGGTTACCATCCTTCCGGGACAGACTGTGAAGATTCCAACGGGCATTGCTGTGGCAATTCCTCAGGGCTATATGGGGCTTGTGTTTGCACGAAGCAGCCTGGGCACCAAGCGCGGACTTGCGCCTGCCAACAAGGTCGGCGTCATCGACAGCGATTATCGGGGTGAGATTTTTGTGTTTCTCCTGAACCATTCCGGAGAAACACAGACCGTTGCACCGGAGGAACGGGTAGCGCAGCTGGCAATTGTCCCGGTTCGTCAGGAGACCTTTGAAGAGACGGATTCTCTGGACGAAACCCAGCGGGGGCAGGGGGGCTTTGGCTCCACCGGGAGGTTCTGAAATGACCAGAACGAAGAAGTATTTTATCGCATTAACTGCCGCATCCGGTATCTTTATGCTCCTGGGCTGGCAGCTGCTGCTGATTGGCAGTACCCTTTCACCGCTGCCCTTTGGCGCGTTTCCCAGCATTGTGTTTGCCGCTATGATGACCTCGGCTCCTGCGGCGGTGATCTTTGGACTGATTTGCGCGGCGCTGTATGCCATGGTGTTTGTTTCTCTGGTGTTTGCGCGGAAGGGAAAACGCTGGGCAATGATTGCCGGAACCCTGTGCTATTGTCTGGATTTGGCGGCATCGCTGGTGTTTACGGCATTTTCCTGGTGGTTCTTAATTGGAATTGCTTTGGATATTCTGTTGATTGCAGGGCTTTGGTGCATGGCACTGACGAAAAAGTAACAAAAACGCAGGGATAGAACGGTTCTATGCCTGCGTTTTTTGCGATAAAATCGTGGAATTTCCATGAAAATTGCGAAATACCATGTACATTCTGAAAAATGCTGATATAATAAATAGTCTTGGGCAACATAGTTTATTACCCTTGCTATCACTTCAACAGGAGCGTCTATTTCTATGACCATTTCCAGAAAGTCCACCCGAATCGGTGGGATTCTTTGTTTTATTTTGATGTTTTTCGCTGTCAGCCGCAGTCAGGATTTTCTGGCGCAGGAGGAGTGGGGCAAGGCAATGCTGCTTTCTTCTCTGGGCGCGGCATTTCTGGTGTTTCCGGGGGTTGCGGTAAAATGGGAGAAGGGCTGGCTTCGGTGCCTGATGATGCTGGTGCTGATGGCGGCTGCACCCTATATCATGCTGGTGGCAGTGGAGCGGCTCAACGGCAACTTCTTAAGCGATTTCTTAACGCCGGACGAGGATATCTGGGAGAACTATGTGGTATATCTCCTGCTGTATCTGGCGGTGTTCGGGCTCAGCGGCAGCGTGCGGATTTCGGTGATGACGGTCAGCCCGGTGCTTTTGCTGTTTGGCATTGCCAATATGTATGTAAAGGAGTTCAAGGGCAGCCCGCTGGTGCCCATGGATTTTTCCAGCATTAAAACCGCCGGAAATGTGGCGGCAGGCTATACCTATGAAATCGGCTATGAGATCGCGCTGGGCGTTTGTCTTACGGCGATGCTCATGGCGCTGGCTTCCAGACTTTCCATGCCGAAAAAGGGAAAGCCGGGACGGATTGCCCTGCGGCTTCTGAGCATTTTGGTGGTAGGCGGTTTTGCCTATACGTTTTACTTTACCGATACGGTGGCGGATTACGGTCTGAAGCCGGATTTCTTTAACCAGACCCGGGGCTACAAAAACCACGGCGCAGTGCTGGAATTTACCCTGAACACCAAGTATTTAAAGCTCATGGTGCCATCCGGATATGATGCGGCGAAAATCGAGGGCATTGTGGAGGAAGGCATTCAGGAAAACGGCACGCCCAATATTCTTGAAACTGCACTGATTCGGCAGGGCACGGACCCGGAGGAAGCCGCGGCACAGACGGATGTTCCCACGGCGGTGGATCAGGGAAAAACGCCCAACGTGATTGTGATTATGAACGAGAGCTTTTCTGATTTGTCGGTGGTGGGGGATATTGAGACGAATGTGCCCTATATGCCCTATATCGACAGCATTAAGGACGAGACGATCCAGGGCAACGCCTATGTGTCCACCATCGGCACCGGCACCTCTAACACGGAGTATGAGTTCCTGACGGGCAATACCATGGCGTTTCTTCCGGCTGGCAGCAATGCCTATCAGCTGTATGTCCAGAAGCAGCAGCCAAGCCTGGTTTCCACGCTGATGTCCCAGGGCTTTTCCGCGAATGCGTTCCACCCGTATTTTGAATCCAGCTGGAACCGCCCTCAGGTCTACGAGGACATGGGCTTTGAGGACTTTATCAGTGTGGAGGACATGTTTGGACAGGAGCTGGTGGACAAATACGTGAATTCCGGCTACAGCTATAACCTCTATAAGCGCCTGTGCGAGCGCGGCTACATCACGCCCGTACTGTTCAAAAATCTTGCCGTCTACACCACGCGCGGCTCGATTGCCCACCCGACCGACTACATCGACTGGTTCCTGATTCCACCCGCAAACGAAGCTGCGTAGGGTTAGAAGAAGGAGGTATCTTTATGACCGTCGCGGAAGCCATGCAGAAGATGATTCTGCTGTCAGACGCCAATTTCCACGACATCAACCACTTTCTGAAGGTTCACGCCTATGCGCTGACCATCGGCGCCTGCGAAGGTCTTTCACCGGCGCAGCGCTACACGCTCGAGCTCGTCGCCATC
>CAJKNS010000143.1 GCA_905201305.1 uncultured Eubacteriales bacterium | reverse complement strand
AAACGTATTTCTGGCGGAAAAGATCCGGCAGAATCCGCAGACGCATTTGTGCGGTATTGCCCTTATTATCCCACGGTATGATAGCATATCATTTTCAGCATGTCAAAAAATGTTTTTTCCCAGCCGGGAAGCGAATCTCAGCGCTTCAAAACGTGTTCCTATACCGTTCTTTTTATCCAATTATTATACTAGGATAAACGCGTATATTCCACCGACCTGTCAAAACGACACGTTTTCCTGTCGAAACAGCCTGTTTTTATGAAAATGAAGCAAAAGAATTCAAAAATGATTTGTTTCTATCGCAGGAAAACCCACTCCCTTATCTGAAAGAGAGTGGGTTCCGGATTCATTGTAAAGTAAAGCTGAGGCTTCAATACGTATGCTGTGCCAATCAGCCGATGCAGGTGTACACAGAGCCGGGCTGCTTGGGAAGCCCCTCGGAGGTAAAATAGTCCTCCAGAATTTCCTCCAGGAAGATGCGTGCCTTTTGAAGATCCCGGCTATGAGGACGGGAATCCAGGTTTCGATGCCAGATCTCCTGAGAGAATTCCACCGGCAACGAAATGGCACCGCCGTTTTTCTGGTCCATAACTGCCTGATGCAGCAGTGCCAAAGCGTCCTCGGAAAGACCGGAAAAAACCGGGTCTGCGGGGTTTCGCTCATATTTGCCAATTCGCTGCGCCACCTCATCCGGACTGAGCCCTAATTCAGAGGCAAGCAGCTCAATGGTGCTTTTGGGGGCTTTTCGTCCCGGGCAGGTGAACTTGCCGATGACGTCCAAAAACAGATATTTAAGATACATGGACTCCAGCTCTAGCGCGGGAAGCGCCTCGGAGGGACCAAAGGTTTCGCCGGAGTAGGTGACAAATGCAATGCCCAGCGGCGCGCGTTCCGGCTGAAACAGTGAGCCCGGAAAGATCAGCTGATTGCTGTAGAGCCGAGGCGGATCCACATCTACCAAAGCCAGATGCCGGGAGACCAGCGGCGAGGGACTGCCGGAGATCACCGGAGAGCCCAGCAAAACCAGATCATATTGATCCAGATAAATTCCCTGACCGGGAAGATCGGTGTCCTCGTCCAGATGAATGAGGTCTGCTGCCCAGTGATATTGGGTCAGCACGTCCTGAAATACAAGGGCAAGCTTTTCTGTATTTCCAGTGCTGGATGCATAGAGAATCAGCGCACGGTTAGCCATGGTGGGATTCCTCCTTGATATTGCTGTATTTTTCCCGGTACTGGCTGGGGGTCATGCCGGCAACTCGGCGAAAGAGGGTGAGGAAATAGCTGTAGTTCTCATATCCCACCTGCTCTGCTACCTGCCCAACGGGAAGCGTGGTGTTGGTCAGCAGACCGAACGCCTGCTGCATCCGCTGCTGTAGAATGAAGTCGGAAATGCTGGAGCCGGTTTCCTGACGAAATAGCCGCGCCAGATGGTTTTGGCTCAAATGGACGTGATCGGCAATTTCCTGCCGGGTGAAATTCTCGCTGAGATGAGAGAGAATATATTCTTTGGCTTGCTGGGTATAGCCCTGACTTTTCCGGCGCTGTTCCAGATAATCCGACAGCGCGGTAACGGCAGAGAAAATCCAGGTGAGGGTGTTGGCAATGGAGTCCGGCGCCTCCCGGAAGCAGCGGGCGTTTTCACTCCGGTCAAAAAGCACATGCGCCGGCACATGCTTTTCGCTCATCACGCCATAGAGCAGCTGAATGAAATCCGGATGGAACCGATGCAGTGCCTCAGAGCGGAAGCTGTGCCCGGAGCTCATAAAGAAATCCTCGGCTTCGGTTAAAAGCTCGTCAAATGCCTCGTCCATCAATAGATAGCGCCAGCCGGTGAGCAGAGAGTCGGAAATGGGCTGAAGGGCGGTTTCATTGCCCAGCAGCAAAACCTGACAGCTGGAGAGCTGCTCCTGCTCCAGCTGAAGCAGACGGTCTACCATACGGTTCAGCTCTGCGGCAGGGGCAAGGCAGCCCACATAACAGCCAGCCTCACAGGGAAGCGCTTGGCTACACTGTTCCATAATACGCTGACAGATTCCGGCGACCTGTGACTGCGCGGTATTTTCGGTGAGAATCGTCAGCAGGTGCCCTTCGTCCAGACGGAGGCAATCGCCCATGGAATCGTTTTCAAGCAGCGCTTGACGGAGCAGGGCTTCCATTTGCTTCAGCGTTCGGTATTTGTCGCGCCAGTCCGGGTTCCCGTTCCACTGACGGATACCCAGCAGCACAGGCAGCGTTGTAAGCTGGGGAGCAGGCGCGTTGCCCAGCAGCAACTCCTGCCAAGGAATTGGCTGAGCGGCAGATTCGACCATGGGTTCACCTCCTGTTCGGTATGCTTCTGATTCATTATACCTGGTTTTGTCTGCAAGAGCAAGCGCCCGGCAAGGGAACCCCCTTGCCGGGACGTGATTACGGGTTAGGCTGCATAGGCGTCATAGACTTCCTGATAAATTTCCACAACGCGATCAATGTTCAGGGTTTCCATCTGCTGGAGATAGGCATCCCAGTTTGCAAGATCGTCAGAGCCAATGATGAATTCCGTTACCTTGCCAGTGGCATAGGTCATGAGATCGCCCATGATGCCTGCCATTTCGCTGGCTTGGTCGGCGCTCATCTCAGTGGTAGGCATGGTGTAGGCATCGTCGGTGTTGCTGTCCCAGGTGCTCCGGGCTTCAATCTCCTTTTCGCTGTAGGCAATGTCGCTGCGGCTTTCCTTCTCAATGAAGGGTCCGATGGTCAGGGTGTACATCACCTGGGTTTCGCGCATGCTGTGATCGGGATTGTTGTATACCAGCTCGGTGTATTCGGGCTCACCGTTTGCACCATACTCCATACCCTCGCCCTCGACGCCGTAGTTGCAGAGAATGCTGCCCTCGTCGGTGAAGAAGTAATCCATATATTGCAGTGCCAGCGGTGCATCGTGGCAGGCAGTGGTGATGGACCAGGAGTTGTCGCCCACCAGGGTCTTCTTGCTGGCAAAATGCAGGGTTTGACCGGCTTCCATCACCGGGGCTGCCATTGCCTGGATGTCGGCGCCCTCTTCTGCCATCTGGGACTGGAGCAGGTCCATCTGGAAGTAGTCGCAGGTGAATACGCCGCTCTGACCGGTGGTGGTTTTGCTGGCGTCCAGTCCGTGACCGGTGTTTTCAATGTAGAAGTCAGCGCCAAGCAGACCCTCGGTATACCACTGATGCATCAGCGTCAGGTAATCCTTGAAGCCCTCTTCTACCCAGCCAAACTTCACGTCGCCATCCACTACGTAGACGGGATAAGCGCCCATAAAGGCTGCATAGACGCCGCCAACATCAAAGGCAGAGCAGATTTCATCCTCATCCAGCACGCCGGTATAGGGGATGCCAAGCGCTTCGGTGGCGCCCTTTTCGTTTTTGAAGGCGGTGAGCACATCGTGGAGATCGTCCAGCGTAACGGGCATATCCTTACCCAGATCGTCGAGCCAGTCCTGACGAATCACAAGACCTGTGCTGGACTTGGTATATTCCGCTTCCAGCCGCTGAATTTCCACCAGACGACCGGAGGGGGTGGACACCTCGGAAAGGGTGTCAGGGTCCTTGGTGATGTTGTAATAGTAGTTGGGGGCATATTCCGGCACCAGCTCGGTCACGTCCACCAGCACCTCGTCTTCCACCGCCTTGTCAATGCCGCCGGTGTAGTAGCTGCTGGCATTATAGAAGAGATCAGGGTAATCGCCGGATGCCACCAGCAGATTGAAGTTATCGGAAGCGGTGGTAACGGACTGGAGCATAAAGGTCAGGCTGACGCCGGTTTTCTCGGCTACAGCCTTTAAAACGCTGCTCTGACCGCCGGCGAGATAGGCGTCCATGATATCGGACAGATCACCGGGGAAGGAATACCAGAGAGAAAAGCTCTCTGGCGTGTCGGTGAGGGGATAGGACACCTCGGGAATCTCAAAGACGGATTCCTGAATCGATTCCTCTGCGGTACTTGCAGGTGCTTCGGCAGCGGGCGTTTCGGCTGCGGAGACTTCCTTGGGGGCTTCTGCTGTAGTCTGCACATCGCCGGAACCGGAGGATGCAGCGGAAGAACCGTTGCTGCCACAGGCGGTAAGCAGCGTGGCAAGCGTGGTCAGTGCCAGCAGCATGGATAACAATTTCTTTTTCACAAAAATAACCTCCTTAGCTGATGCTGATATATTCGCCGCCATATTCTCTGCGGCCTGTTTCGGAGGGGAAGTAACCCTTTACCACATTGCGGATAAAGATCTTTGCGGCTTCCTTGTCGTCGGCATTGGGACGCTGCTCCCGCTCGTGGGGCATCACGCCGGCTTTTTTGACCATGGCTTTTTCCTCGGGGCTCATCTTTGCCATCTCCGGGGGCTCATGGATGGGTCCCTGCTCGCCCATGTTGGCAGCCTGACGGATTTTGCCGAGAATGTGCGGGGGATACTTCTTGAATTCCTCTGCCTTGGGGTCCTTCTTGAAACGGCTGAGCAGCTCAGAAGCAAGATCCACGGAGATATTCAGATCATCCGCAATGGTGTCAACGGAGGCATGGTGCAGCTCGGTGCCCAGGCAGGCGAACTGACCGATGGTCTGGATGTACAGATTCTCAAGATACAGCTTTTCAATGGCAAGGGTAGCCAGACACTCGCTGGGACCGGTGGAGGTACCGCCATAGGTGCAGAACTCAATGGCGTAGGGGGTATAGTCAGGGGTTTCGGGACGCTTGAGTCCGGGCATAATCAGCCGGTCCGAATACATCCGAGGGGGCATGGAGGCGGTGAGCCCCAGATTCTTTCCAATGAGCGTGGAGGGAAGCCCTGCCATAATGGGGCTGCCCACAAACAGGAGATCATAATGGTCAAAGAAGATGGGGTTCTCCACAAAATTGGTCTTGTTGGTGATCTTAATGGAGTCAACCTCCCAGTTCATTTCCTCCAGCGCTTCCTGGAAGCAGCCTGCAATTTTTTCGGTGTTGCCGGTAACGGAGGCATAGAGAATCAGCGCTTTTCTTGCCATAATATCGCATCCTTTCCTTGCGGTTTTGTTGTTTGATGTCATCAGTATAGCGTCATTCCGGAGAAAAACGTAGAAAGAAACTCTGCTTTTTTCCTTTAAAAACTGTGCAATTCATGGGGTTGCACAATTTTTGAATAGAAGAGCATGGATTTGTGCATGCCGGAATGGGACGGTTTTCGATATAATAGAGCTATAAAATAAGGAGGAATGCCCGTATGAACGGAACATATGAAATTACGCTCCCGCTGCCCGGGGGAGATCGAAAGAGCATTTTAACCCTTTTGGGTAAGCCCGAAAAGCTCAGCGGCACCCTGACCAATCCCTACGAGCCGTCCACTCTTTGCCCTGTGGAAGGAACGGTAGAAAACGAAGTTTTGACCTGCCGCACCATGGTAGGGCGGACGGAATTTATCCTTTCCGGACCCATGAAAGCGGAGGGGCTGGAGCTGTGCCTGACTACCCATGAGACGATTCCGCTGGAGCCGGGCACACGGATTTCCGGAACACCCGGACAGCTGGAGGGCGAATATCTGGTGGGCGTTTATTCTCCTGGCGGCGTAAAGGAGAACCATTTTGTCATCCGACAGGAAAATGAAGTCCTGGGCGGTGAAATGTACTGCCTGATGGACGAGAAAACCCTGGAATTTATGCAGCATATGATGGCAGGCGGAGGTCCGGGCGGTCCTGCACCCGAGGGTGAAATGCCCCCGCTTCCCAAGGTGGGAGACAAATGTGATATCAATCCCTTCCTGTCTGTCACCGGAACTCCGGAGCAGTTTACCGTGACCACCAGAACCGGAAGCGGCTCTCTGTTCTGCTTTACGGGAGCCTTACAGGAGGACCGCCCGGTGCTGACCCTGCATGTTACCGATGAAACCGACGGAATTCGCGCAGTTCCGCAGTAAACAATCAAAAACGGCAGTGGGTATTCCCACTGCCGTGATCGTTTTTAGCCAATGCACATATATTCGCCATAGGTTTCCTGCGGAGTTGTGCGGCCCATAAAGTAATCCTGAATGAGATTCTGCATAAAGTACTCCGCCATGGTAAGATCGTGCTGATTGGGGCGGTTTTCGAGATCATATTTCGGCGCCACAAAGCCCTCCATCCCCTCATAGTCGGGCATATCTCTGGGATCTGCCACAGCCTTCCGCATTTCCTCATGTCCGGTAGCATCCAACTTCTTGAACTCGGGTGCATCGGGATTCTGCTTATAGGCCTTCATGTCGGTGGTGTAGCCCACTTCCTCGGTGATGGCCTTCACCTTCCCGAACCAG
>CAJKNS010000142.1 GCA_905201305.1 uncultured Eubacteriales bacterium | reverse complement strand
TAGCCGTTTCAGCGGCGGATGCAACAGGAGCAGAAGAAGCAGCGGAATCGCCGCAGCCTGCCAGCATGGAAAGGCAGAGCGCACAGCTCAGTGCCATTGCAAAAAACTTTTTCATGATAAAATCATCCCTTCAAATAGATGAATGCACCAAAACAAACGATGCTTTGATCCATTCGGATTCATGCTACTGATTATAGCACCTTCTTGCAAGAAAAACAGAAATATTCACAACATTCAGTAAAATATACGTAATTTCCATATTATACACAAAAAATTGTGCATGTCAGAGGGCGCTCTGCTGCAAAATTACCCCATCAGCAGGGTCAAAACCGCCTTTTGCGCATGGAGCCGGTTTTCCGCTTCCTCAAAGATGATGTCGGCGTGGGCTTCGAAGACGGAGTCGGTGATTTCCAGCCCGCGGCGGGCGGGAAGGCAGTGGAGTACCAGACAGTCGGGGGCTGCCTTTTTTAGCAGCTCGTCATTGACCTGATAGACGCTGGAGAATACGCTGGTGCGGGTTTCCTGCTGATCCTCCTGACCCATGGAGGTCCATACATCGGTATAGACGGCGGTGGCGCCAACCACAGCCTGGGCGGGATCGCGCATCAGCTGGAACCGGTCCCCATATGCCTTTGCAAAATCCAGAATAACCTGCGGGGGGTCATAGCCCTGGGGGCAGGCAACGGTGACCTGCATGCCCACCTTCAGGCAGCCAACAATCAGACTGGAGCAGACGTTGTTGCCGTCGCCCACAAAGCACAGATGCTGCTCCTCCAGAATGGGGTCCCGTTCCCGGAGGGTCATCAAATCGCCCAGCACCTGGCAGGGGTGAGAAAAGTCGGTCATACCGTTGATAACCGGAACCGTGGCATGGGCTGCCAGCGCCTCCAGCTCTTCCTGCTTATAGGTCCGGATCATGATGCCGTCGCAGTAGCGGCTGAGTGTCCGGGCGGTGTCCTGGATGGGTTCGCCGCGCCCGATTTGGGTGTCGGCAGCGGTAAGATACATGGCATGTCCGCCCAGCTGGAACATCCCGGTTTCAAAGGATGCCCGGGTCCGGGTGGAGTTTTTTGCGAAAATCATGGCAAGGGTTTTGCCTGCCAGCCGGTCATGACGAATGCCATGACGCACGTCATATTTCAGCTGATCCGCCAGATCGAGAATTTCAAAGATATCCTCGGGGGTGAGATCCAAAAGCTTCAGTAGATCCTTTTTCATGGTGTGCGGCTCCTTATGCGCCCAGAACTTCTGCCATGATGGCAAGACCCTGGTCCATTTCCTCCTGGGAGATGGTCAGCGGGGGCAGCAGACGGATGGTGCTGTGACCGGCGGTCAGGCACAGAAGACCCTTTTCCAGCATGGCGCTGACCTTGGCACTGTAGCCCTCCTGATCGGTGAGCGCAACGCCCAGCATCAGACCCATGCCCCGGACCTCTTTGACGCCGGGCATAGCGGAGATTTTCTCCTTGAGATAAGCGCCCTTTTTCTTGACGTCAGCAAGCAGTGCGTCGTCCAGCTGCTCCAGCACGCTCAAACCACCGGCGCAGCAAATGGGATTGCCGCCAAAGGTGGTGGCGTGGGTGCCAGGGGTCAGAACGGATTCGGTCTTTGCCCCCGCCATGATACCTGCCAGCGGAAGCCCGCCGCCAATGCCCTTGGCAAAGGAAACCGCATCCGGCAGAATGCCATAGTCCTGGAAGCAGAACAGGCTGCCGGTACGACCAACGCCGGTCTGTACCTCATCCACTGCGAGCAGCCAATCCTTCTCCTGGCACAGCGCCTGAAGCGCGGTGACATAATCCTGATCCAGAGGAAGTACGCCGCCCTCGCCCTGAATGAGCTCTACCATCACGGCGCAAACGGTGCCGTCGTCCAGGGCTTTGATGGCGTCCAGATCGTTGGGCGCGGCATACTGGAAGCCCTCGGTAAACGGGAAGAAGTACTGATGGAACACATCCTGTCCGGTGGCGGTCAGGGTGGTGATGGTTCTTCCGTGGAAGGAGTCCTTCAGGGTGATGATGGTGCTTCTGCCTGCGCCGTATTTGTCATAGGAGTACTTCCGGCAGAGCTTAATCATGCCCTCGTTTGCCTCGCCGCCGCCGTTGGCAAAGAAAGCGCGCTTCATGCCGGTGCGGCTGGTGAGCTGATGCGCCAGCTCGATGTAAGGCTCGGAATAGAACAGGTTGGAGATATGCCCCAGCTTGGCAGCCTGATCGGTGATTGCCTTGAGCCATTTTTTATTGCCGTAGCCCAGGCAGTTGACGCCAATACCGGAGGTAAAGTCAATGTACTTTTTGCCCTCGGGGGAATACAGGGTAGCGCCCTCGCCATGGTCGATGGCAACGGGAAATCTGCCATAGGTCTGCATGACGCACTGGGCGTCGAGATTCATCAGTTCTTTGCTTGTCATGGGTATTTCATCCTTTCTGTGGGAGCGATCAATAGATCATGGTGCCGACACCGGCATCGGTGAGCAGCTCAATGAGAACGGAATGCTCAATGCGTCCGTCGAGAATATGGGCACGGCTGACACCTCGTCGCACCGCCTCCACACAGCACTGAATCTTGGGGATCATGCCGCCCTTGATGACGCCCTCTTTTACCAATACGGGCACCTCGGATACGCGGCATTTGGAAATCAGGGTGCTGGGATCATTGACGTCCCGCAGAAGACCCAGCACATCGGTGAGAATCACCAGCTTTTCGGCGCCCAGACCGGCAGCCACCTGCGCCGCGGCGGTATCGGCGTTGATGTTATAGCACTTTGCGCCGTCGGCTCCGGCAGCAACGGAGGAAATCACGGGGATATAGCCTGCTGCCAAAACGTCCAGAATGGGCTGGCAGTTGACATTTGTGATATCACCCACAAAGCCGTAGTCAAAGCCGTCGCCGGTTTTCCTGATTGCCTCCAGCATCCGTCCGTCCATGCCGCACAGACCCATTGCCTTGCCGCCGTAAGCGTCGATCAGGGAAACCAGATCCTTGCTGACCTTGCCGCAGAGAATCTGCTGGACAATATCCATGGTTTCCTCATCGGTATAGCGAAGCCCGTTGACGAATACCCCCTCTTTGCCGATTTTTTTCAGCATGGAGGAGATTTCGGGACCGCCGCCGTGGACCACAACCACCTGAATGCCTACCTGGTGCAGCAGCACAATGTCAGACAGCACCGCCCGGCGGAGATTTTCACTGATCATGGCATTGCCGCCGTATTTCACCACGACAATTTTGCCGGAATACTGCTGAATATAGGGCAGGGCTTCGTTTAAGACCTTTGCCCGATCCATAATACTAAGACTCATCGGATTCAACCTTCTTTTCGGGGAATATCAGGTGCGGTAATCCCCGTTGATTTTCACATAATCATAGGTGAGGTCGCAGCCCCAGGCGGTGACGGAATGCTCGCCCTCGTTGACATTGACCTGGATTTCCACCTCGTCCTGAGACAGGACCTTTTTGGCAAGATCCTCGTCAAATTCCAGACCCTCGCCAGCCTTGCAAACGGCAATGGAGCCTGCGGCGGAGGCGAAGGTAACATCTACGCACTCGGGACGGAAGGGCGCTTTGGAATAGCCCATGGCGCAGAGCACTCTGCCCCAGTTGGCGTCGGCGCCGAACATGGCTGCCTTCACCAGAGAGGAACGAATGACCTCCATGGCGAGCTTTTCGGCGGCTTCGTCACTGCGGGAGCCGGAAACGGTGCAGGAAACCAGCTTGGTTGCGCCCTCGCCATCGCCAGCAATCTTCTTTGCCAGCTCGGTGCAGACGAATTTCAGTGCGCCGTAAAATACATCGTAGTCCTCGCTCTTCCAGTCGATCAGCGGGTTTTCCGCAGCACCGGAGGCGAGAATGCAGCAGGTATCATTGGTGGAGGTGTCGCCGTCCACGGATACCCGGTTAAAGGTGACCTTCGTGACCTCATACAGCGCATCCTGAAGTACATCGGGAGAGATGGCGCAGTCGGTGGTCAGGAAGCAGAGCATGGTGCCCATATTGGGATGAATCATGCCGGAGCCCTTTGCAATACCGCCCAGACGGACCTCTTTGCCGCCCAGCTCAAAGGAAACGGCAATCTCCTTCTTCTTGGTGTCGGTGGTCATGATGGCGCTGGCAGCATCGCCGGAACCGTCGCGGCTGAGCAGAGACGCCAAAGTGGGGCAGGCATTTTCGATGACGGAGACATTCAGGGTCTGACCGATGACGCCGGTGGAGCAGACAATAAAGTCCTCAGGTCGAAGACCGGTGGCAGAAGCCGCTGCTTCGCACATTTTCACGGCGTTTTCATGCCCAAGAGGAGCACAGGCGTTGGCATTGCCGGAGTTGGCAATAATGCCCCGTGCAGAGCCGTTTTCCAGATGCTCCATGGTGACATAAATGGGGGCTGCCTTCACCCGGTTCATGGTATAGACACCGGCGGCGGAAGCCTCGGTGTCGCAGAGAATCATTGCAAGGTCGTTTTTGTCGGCAGAGGAGCCTGCCTTGACACCGGCATGGACACCGGCCGCCCGAAAGCCCTTTGCGGCAGTAACGCCGCCGGAAATCAGTTTCATAGGGATACCTCCAGCATTAAATATCAGTGAGAAGCAGCGGCTTTTCGCTGCTGATACGTCTTTTTGAGCCACCGTCCCAGATAAATGAGCCCCATGGAGCCGGTCGCTGCAAGCAGCAGCCGGGGAACGGAGAACAGGAACCACTGAGTGGTGGACAGCTCCGGCTGAGCGCCGAAAATATGCACCCAAATCCGGTTGTAGTAGGTGATAATCGTCCGATGCAGGGCGAGAATGGGGATGGTGTTCTGTCCCAGCTCCATCAGGACCCGGGAGATTTTTGTGCCCTCCAGGAATCGACACAGCCGCAGCATCACGCAGGGACCAATGACGCCGCCGATGAAGTAAATCACTGCACCCCAATCTCCGTGAGGACCGTAGGCGCTCATGAGCATGGAGGTGGACATGGCATCGTTCCAGATGCCGATGCAGACCACCAATGCGGCTGCGGCAATGTAACAAGCCGGCTCCAGCCATTTCCGCTTCCACTGGCGCTCCAGCAGATTGACCTGACGAATGCCGTAGCCTGCCGCCATCAGCGCCGCTGCCAGAAAGCAGTTGTTAAAGTTCCAGGGGAGCCGCAGGGGCAGGTGGTTCATGGCGATGGTAACAAGCAGGCAGGGAACAATCATGTACCGGAGCTTCCAGCCGAATTTCCGGCGGAGCAGCAGGAGCAGCAGAAACGCGCCCGATGCAGTTACCATGGCGGTGAGGAACCACAGAGGATAGTTATAGGATGTAAAGTAATGGAGGGAAGGGGTGGTGTCGGAGAACCAAATCACGCCCTCGGAATAGAACACACCGAAAATGTGCTTGAGAAGCTGCTTGGCAGTTTCTCGGGTCTGGGGGATAATATAAGGAACCCAGTCCAGAATATACAGCACCATCAGCGCGGCATTGTAGCCAAAGTAGGGACGAAGCAGAGGCTTTGCCCGTTTTTTCAGCTGAGCGCCCCAGGGCTCGTCCTTATCCTTCCACAGAAAGCCTGCGGTGAGGAAAAACAGCGGGATCAGCACCACATAGCCCACGGTGCCGGTATAAGGCGCACCGTCGGCATGGACGGAGATGATCCAGAGCATGGCAATGCCCTTGGCGATGTCCAGATAATCCTTGCGTTTTCGTTCTGCCATAAAAATCCCTTCCTTTAGGGCAATGCCGCATTTATGCGGTGCTGCCTTAAGGGTATTTTATCACAGACCGTAATTCTCGTCTACACCCATCATGATATTGAGGTTTTGAACCGCAGCACCGGAAGCGCCCTTGCCCAGATTATCAAACTGTGCTGCCACAATGGCTTGGGTTTCGTTGCCGCAGACAAAGATATTGAGGTCGTTGGTGCCAACCACATTGTTGCTGCCCAGGCATCCGCCCTTCAGTACACCTTCGCCCATCACTGGCATCACATGGATGTTCTTCTCACCGGCATAGAAGTCGCTGTATGCCTTTTGCAGAGATGCAAGACTGACAGCGCCGGGGAGCAAGTCAAAGTGCAGGGGAACCGTTACCAGCATACCCTGGGGGAAATCGCAGACAATGGGGCAGAAAATCGGCTTTTTGGTCAGACCGCAGACCTGCATCATCTCGGGGATATGCTTGTGGCTGAGGGAAAGACCGTAGTGCCGGGGAGAATCATACTCCGGGTCCCGCTCGGGGGACTCATATTCCGCAATCATCTTCTTGCCGCCGCCGGTGTAGCCGGGGAGACTGTGGGCTGCCAGGGGGTAGTCCGGG
>CAJKNS010000141.1 GCA_905201305.1 uncultured Eubacteriales bacterium | reverse complement strand
CCGCCAATTCACGGCTCTTTGTGGGTCAATAATCCCGATGATCCCAGAATGGCAACGGCTGCGGAATATATTGCAGGCGCACAAAAGGCAGGGAAGGACGGCTATGCCATCCGGGACCCCCATGCCCCAATGGGGGTAGAATCCCCGCGCCTCTATGCCGCAGATACGCTGGAGGAGCTGGCGGACATGCTGGGCTTTACCGGGCAGCTCAAGCAGAATCTACTGGATTCCGTGGCACGTTATAATGCATTCTGCCAGAACGGACGGGACGAGGACTTTGGCAAGGATCCCAGCCTGCTGGTGCCGCTGGATACGGCGCCCTACTATGCCATGCTCACAGACCGCAGAAAGGGCGGCGCAATGGGACCGATGGTCACAGTGGACGGTCTATGGACAGACGACCATCAGCAGGTCTACGATCAGCAGCTGGATGTCATTCCTGGGCTTTTTGCAACAGGAAACTGCTGCGGCAGACGCTTCGGGGTTCAGTATTCCACTCCCGTTGCCGGCGTCAGCATTGGCATAGCCTGGACGCTGGGAAGAGAACTGGGCAAGTATCTTGCTGCCCTGTAATTCATATTGCATCATTTTAACGAAGAATGCCTATCGCACCGTTTCCAATGGGATGGATGCGATAGGCATTTTGCTGACGATTTTTGGATTCGGTGCATGGGCGACTCAACATGATTTGGAAGAACGGGCGCGATTTGTTAACTCAATTTGCATGCTTTCGGCTTTTCTTTGCGCGGCTGCAAATCACGTTGGCTTCGTTTACCAACGCCTGTACCGCAGGGTTCATCACATGCTTGTTCCATACCAGGGTCAGAATTACATCCGGAAGGTCGGTTTCAAACACACATCGTCCGTCCTTTGACATGGTATCCAGATACGACAGCGGCAGGAAAGAAACAGTTTGCCCGTATTGAAGCCCAAAGCACAAAGCGCCTACGTCCGAGATCAGTTTGACCTCATAGGACACCGATGTATGCGCTTTGAGATAGCTGGAGTAATAATTCAGCCAATAGGTATGCAGATCGTCTCCAAGAAATGTGATGCCCCGCTGGGCAAGAATCTCGTCCAGGGTCATCCCCTCAGCGTGGTAGGTGACAAGAACCGTGGGGTCCCGGACGATTGGGATGGTCAGCAAGGCCTCCGGAACCGGATTCCCGTCTGTTTGCACCACAATTGCGACATCCAGTTCACCGCTTTGCAGCAATTCAGGAACCTGCTGAGTGGACACCGGCTGTACCGTCAGCGTCGCCTGGGGATAGGCTTTGCGAAATGAACTGAGCATTTGGTTCAGCGGCTGCAGGTTGGAGCGATCCTCGGTTGGGTCATAGCCAATGCGCAGCTGACGCACGCTGTCCGTCTGCGCAGTTTGCGCCGCAGAGCGGACCACAGAGGGAATACTGTCTACGGAGCTGAGGATATTCCGTGCCAGCGGAACCAATGCCGCACCTGCATTTGTCAGATAGACGTGATGATGCGAACGGTCAAACAGCGGCGTTCCCACCTGGGCTTCCAGCTCCTGAATGCGGACGCTCATGGTTGGCTGGGAAATATAAAGACTGTCTGCGGCACGGCTGTAGTTTAAATACTCCGCCAGAGCTAAAAAGCATCGAAGGGAACGAAGCTCCATCATAACCCACCAATCCTTTCTTGGTTCTTGCTCCATTATAACAGCTTTGAAACGAAAAGGAAATACGGTAATTAGAATTTTTAATAACAAAACATTGAATATTATCATTTCACAATGATTACGGAACCTGATATAGTTGACTTGCAGGAAATCATGCAAAAATGAAAGGAGTAAAGCGTATGGTACCCTTTGTAGCCGTCAACAACATTACAAAAACCCCGCAATATGCCGTTGTAGAGCGGTTTGTAAACGCAGAATTTTGGAAGCCGGAATTCGATGATTTGTTTGCCCCGGACATTCGGGTGGAGTTTCCCCATGCGGTGCCCGGAATGCCTATGTATATGATTCCCTATGAATTCAATGAGGTGTTCCGCTTTTGGCTGTGCAAAACCGTCAAGTCCCATAAGGCAGTCCATGCTCCCTGCATTATTCCAACTACGGATCCGGACCTGTTTTGGGCGATTCGTCAGGTGGAGGATGCGGTATACTGGGCAAAGAAGGACGGTGTTTTCCACTGTGAGTTTGCAGACCGGATTGTGGTAAAGGACGGCAAGATTGCGGAGCTTCGGGAGTATGCCAACCCGGTGGCGTTTTACAATGCCATCGATATTGTACTGCCGAACTTTAACTTCCTTGACGATATTGTAAAGGAAGCGCCCAGCGTCCGCATGGGAAAGGATCAGGTGTCTCATTTTACCCGGGAGGAGAATGTAGCCCGTGCGGTTGCCAATTTTGCAAATCCCATCAACGGGCATGACGATGATCCGGAATCCATCTATGCTCATGACATGATTGAGGTGTGCCCGTTTGTGCCCAGAGACATGCCGGAATCCTATGTCAACGAGGAATTCGACATTCAGACAGAGTGGATGTTCCGCTGCTGCGTGGAGTGGGAAACCATTGAAAAGGCGCCCTTCTACCAGTCCGTAGATCCCAACATCATCATTGTGGAAAGCTATGGACGGGGCAGAATGCTCTGGAGCAACCATGAAGGCCACTACACCCAGCGGGAGCTGCAAATTGTACATTTGGATCAGGACGGAAAGATCGACCACTTCCGCGTCTATTTCAACAGCCTCAATAAGTTCTTCTCCATGAACCAGATTCTCCCTGCCTTCCCCTATTTTAATTACTAATGACCAAGATCAGGAAAGAGGAAACGCCATGAAAAAGTATACCATCTCTCTGGGAGAGAAAATAAGATTTGGATTCAGCGATATTGGCGTCAATTTAGCGTTTTATATGATTACCAGCTACTTTATGCTGTATCTTACCGATGTGGTTGGGCTGCCATCAAAAATCGTCGGTACCATTTTCTTGATCGCCATGCTGTTTGATGCGATCAATGACCCGATCATCGGCGGAATTGCGGATCGGACCAGAACCAAAATCGGCACCTATCGCCCCTGGATGATTGCGGCAGCTGTTCCATACTGCATTGTAACGGTGCTTTGCTTTGTAAAGGTGCCCTTCGGAACCAACGGAAAAATTGCGTGGTATCTCATTATGTACTGCCTGTTTACCGTGCTGGAGACATGCTATGCAATGCCCCAGGGCGCGCTGCCCACGGTCATGACCGACGACCAGGATGACCGCAATCTGCTGGGCGTATTCCGGGATTGGGGTGCAAACCTCGCGGGCTTTGTGCTGGGCTTTGTTGTGGTGTATGTAATCATGTTCTTCAGTGAGGACGGAAAGAGCATGGACGCCCGGGGCTACCTGATTTGCACGATTATTATGTGTACGCTGGCGGCAATTTGCCTGCTGGTTGCAGCTCTTGGCACAAAGGAACGCATTAAGCTGGAGCAGCAGCCGAAGCAGAGCCTGAAGGTCCTTTTGTCCTCTGTGGTGAAAAACCGTCCGGCGATGTGCATTGTACTGATGGTGCTGTTCGTAAACATCTTTATCGGCTTCCGCGGAAACTTTACCACCTATTATGCCATTTACTATCTCAATAACCCCACCATGATCTCGACACTGTTTACGGTGATGTATGCAATGCCGCTGGTTGGACTCCTGTTTGTGCCGAAGCTCATTCAGAAGTTTGGAAGTAAAAAGCTGTTTATTGCCAGCGGCATATTTGCGATTCTGAGCGGCGTGCTGGGCTTGATTGGCGGACGGAGTATTCCGATGGTGATTGCGTCCTATGTATTTGCGGGACTGACACTGGCGGGCGTTTACGCAAACATCTGGGGCTCCATGCCCGGCTGCGCGGACTACGGCGAGTGGAAAACCGGAATTGCCGCAGCCGGTCTGATCTGTTCTCTGGCAACCTTCTCCATGAAGGTGGGCGGCGCATTGGCAAGCTACGGCAGCGGATGGCTTCTGGATTTTGCCAAGTATGATCCTGCGCTGGAGGTTCAGTCTGAGTTTACCCAGAACTTTATTCACATGGCAAACGGCATTCTTCCGATCATCTGCGGTATCTGCGCCATTCTGCTGATCCTGCCCTATAATCTGGACAAGAAAACCAGTGAGACGGTACGGGTTGAGCTGGAGGCACGCAGAGCGGCGCCGGAGGCATGATGACTGCTTTATAGCAATAGAACAACAAGCAACAAAGAAAGAACCAGCAGCCCGTATGTGGCTGCTGGTTCGTCTGCATTTTGCTCTGACTTATATTCTCATTCCGGAGGTGTAGCCGGTAAACGTTGCGTTCTGCACGTCATAGGATGCAGGCATCACGCGATGCCGGCCGGCACCCATTTTTCCATTCATGGGGTTGGTGGAACACGAACAATCTCCGGCAACATAGAATTCCAGACCGCTTACCGCAAACCTCTCGCATTCCTCCAGCAGCGGCATTCTGCCTGCCGAAACAACAATGCTGTCAAAGGGAATGTTATGCGCAGTTCCTTCACGATCTGTATAAACCACTGCATTTGCAAAAATCTCCGTTACCTGGGCTTCACGGATAATTGCCGGGTTTTCGAGCTTTCGCTCCGCAACCAGATCGGATTTATCGTAGCTGTCCGCACCGAAGCCGACATTTTTCTGTCGGGTCAGCACGGTAACACGGTGACCGCTGGACGCCAGATATAGCGCCACATCCATTCCGATGGAGCCGCCGCCGCAGACGACAACATGCGCTCCCAGCTTATCGGCGTTTCCAAACACATCCGTGGGCTGCCAAATGAAATCCTGATCGCCGCCCGGTACATCCAGCCGTTTCCCAACGGACCCGGGCGCCGCAACCACTGCGTCATAATTCTCCAGCAGCTCCGGCGTTGCTTCCGTGCCCAGACGAATCTCAACCCCCGAAAGGGACAGCTCCCGAATCAGGTAGTCCTTAAAGGCTTTCAGATTCCATTTGCCGGGCAGATAGTCGCTGTGCTGCAGCTGACCGCCAAGACGGTTCTGCTTTTCAAACAGCGTAACCTGATGACCGCGTCTTGCCGCGGCAATTGCCGCATCCATACCAGCCGGTCCGCCGCCGATGACCGCAACACGCTTGACACGCTCCGGCGGGTCAAACAGCGTATCCCAGATATGGCTGATCCCATGCCGTGGATTGACGGAGCACTGGGCACCGTGACATTTTCCGCAGCCAATGCATGGACGAATTCGGCTCTGCGGGCTGGTGCTCCGCACTCTGAAGCTCGCCGGACACACACTTTGTCAGCATGATCCGGTTTTTCAGCAGCTTATCTCTGACGCGCAGCGGACGTAAGGTATTCTGATAGGCTTGATTCATATTTGTCATCTCCTCAGATTGAAATTGCCGCTGAAAGGCAGAACGGCTTTCAGCGGAAACGGTTTCAATTACAGCTTTCTTCCGTAGCAGAGATTCGGGAATCCCTTGCCGTTGCCCACGGTGACGATTCCCTCCACAAAGCCCTGCGCATCCACATGGGCGCTGATGTGCCACTGCCCGGGACCGGCTTTGTATTCTACCGTGAAATAATCATCTCCGGTGTAATAACCGCTGAGAATCGGTTCTCCGTTTGCGGTGCCCGTTAGAACGCCGCCAGGCTGCGGAACGAAGTCAAAGGTCATGTCGCCCTCAAAGAAGTTTTCCGGAGGTGTTCCGTAGTTGCGGAGCTCCACTGCCGGCGGCACTGGACGCTCTGGCTCGTCCTTCCGCTTGGGCATTGGAGGCTGGTCCGTGTGCACCAGCTCCGCATTGGGAATCCATTTCTTTACGTAAAACTTTCCTTCAATTGCCATGCTGCATCCTCCTTTAACCGATACAAAGGTACTCTGCCAGCGGCGCAAATTCCTCTTTTGTGTCCATATAGTAATCCTCGAGAATTTCAGACAGGAAAATTCGTGCCTTCAGAAGATCCCGGTCATTGGGACGATTCTGAGAATCCCAGTGCCACATATGGCAGCGGTCAACGGCGGGAATTCCGTTCTGATCTACATATACGGGCAGGTCGCGGGTATCTGCAGCTGCCATTTCCATGGATTCGATCTCGCCGGGGGTATAGGATTGAAATTCCTCTGCTTTTGGGTTTTCAATGTATCTTGCCAGTGTGCCGGAAGCCACCTCATGGGTCCAGCCCTTCTGCTTTGCAAGCCCATCGATTGCCATGTGCTTAAATTCTTTGCCGCAGCAGGCAAACTGACCGATGCTCTTAATCCGGACGTCCTCCATGCACATCTTGATATAGGCGAGACTGGGCATGGCTTCTGCGGGACCCC
>CAJKNS010000140.1 GCA_905201305.1 uncultured Eubacteriales bacterium | reverse complement strand
GCGCGACGGCCGCTGCATCGAAGAGATCGGCACGTATGATCCCAAGGCGGAATCTGCGATCACTGTCGACGCAGAGAAGGCGAAGCAGTGGATCAAGAACGGCGCTCAGCCCACCGACACCGTACGCGCTCTGCTTAAGAAGAACGGCGTACTCTAATTCGGAGGTACGAACATGAAAGAGCTGCTGCTTTATATGGCACAAAACCTGGTGGATCACCCCGACGCCGTTTCCGTAACGGAGATTGAAGGGGAGGAAACCACCCTGGAGCTTCGTGTTGCGCCGGAAGACATGGGTAAGGTCATCGGACGGCAGGGTCGGATCGCAAAAGAGATCCGCACCATCATCAAGTCCGTGGCGCAGCGCAAAGGTCAGCGCGTCAATGTAGAGATCATTGGCTAAAAAAACATGCGGTATGGGAACATATCGCATGTTTTTTGTTCTATTTTCCTATTGTGTTTTCCATGTGGTCGCGTATAATAAAGGTGAAATTCGACAGCATCCTACCCTGATGTTGCCGTAAAACAATAGACAGCACGAGAGCATTCGGCAAGAACATTCAGCCAGGAGTTTTGCGTCCCAAAAAGATATTTTTTCGATGGAATACTTTGTGTATTTCGAGGGAAAATAGCGCATTGGGGGCACAAAAAGGAAGGGCTGAAGGTCGCAGGCGAATGCTGGAGGGCTGTCGCAACATAATGGCAGAGTAGAGATCTGCGGGTTACGTGTCCGGAGGACGGGGAGTTGTCTTCGGAACGAAAAAAGCCTGCTTTTGCCGTGCAGATTCTCGCATCCCGCTGCCGCATACCGGAGTTCCTCCTCTATGTGGCTGAGATTTGCCAGATACAGGAGGTATTTTTTATGGAAAACAGCATTTTCTCCCCCACCTATTGGCGCAGCGCCTGGAGTGAGGTCAAAAAGCTCCGGCAGCTGACCTTTGCCGCGCTGATTTGCGCACTGAGTATTGTGATCGGCGGCTTTTTCATCACCGTTGGCGACAATCTCCGGATTTACTTCACCTTTTTCATCACCGCAGTAGGCTGCGCAGTCTATGGTCCCGTGCTGGGTGTGATGGTAGCAGCCGTCACCGATACGCTGAACTACATCATCTTTCCCACCGGCGCATATTTTCCCGGCTACCTGCTCAGCGAAATGGTGGGAGCGCTGATTTACAGTCTGTTTCTCTATCGCAAGAAAATTACGGTGCTACGGCTGTTCGGTGCAAAATTTCTGGTGAATTATCTGGTGAATGTCACCCTGGGCTGCCTGTGGAGTCAGATTCTCTATGGCAAGGGCTACCTCTACTATCTGGTAAAAAGCCTGATTAAAAACTCCCTGATGCTGCCGTTGGAGGTCATGGCGCTGGCTGCTCTGTTCTCCGTTCTGGTGCCCACCTTCTCCCGGATCGGACTGCTGCCGGGACACAGTCAGAAGGATTTAAACAAGCTCCGGTTTACTGCGGCAGCTTTCCCGGTATTGGGCTTCAGCGCCCTGATTTCCGGTCTGTGCAGCTATTACTACAGCACCACCCAATCCACGGGTACCGGGCTGTTCCTGGTGCTGACCGTGCTGCTGGGGCTGCTGGGCGCCGGACTGCTGATTGCCGGAGGAGTTTATAACCACCGTCATGCAAACGCATAATTGAACAAATGCCGCCTGAGGAAATTCTCTCAGGCGGCATTTTTGTATGATTTATTTGGAATCCAGCACGGCGTAATCAATGAGCTTTTCTGTGCTTGCCACAGCCGCAGTCCCAACAAAATCGCCGGTGCCGTTAATCAGCGTCCGAAGCATGCTCATAATCTGGTCAATGCCCATCAGGACCCCCAGCCCCTCAATGGGAACGCCGATCTGGAGCACCAGAATGGACAGGCAGATAAAGCCTGCACCGGCAATGGGCGGCGCACCCATGGACAGGATCACAATGGTCACCGCCAGCTTCAGCAGCATGTCCGCCGTCACCGGCACATGATACACCGCTGCCAAAAACAGCGTACTGAGCGTCAAATACACGCAGGCGCCATCCATATTGATGGTGGAACCCAGGGGCATGGAGAAGGAGCTGATTTTAGGAGAGATGCCCAGCCGCTTGGTGCAGGTGTCCAGAGTCTGGGGCATTACGGCACTGGTGCTGCAAAACGTAATGAACAGCAGGAAGTTGGGCAGGCATTTTTTGAAGAAATTCAGCGGATTCTTCCGAACAAACAGCACAAACAGCAGCGAATATACCAGGAACATGCCAACGCCGCCCAGCACCATGCCCAGCACCAGCTTCAGCAGCGCCACTACCATGGAGGTGTCGATGGTCAATACCAAAAGCGTCATGGCGCAGAAGGTTGCCAGAGGAATGGTCTTCATGACAATGGACGCCAGCTTTAAGAAGAACCGGTTGCACAGTCCCAGGAACTCCGTCACCTTTTGCCGGTCATCGCCGTTATCCAGCATGGTTGCCGCAGCACCTGCCAAAATCGCCAGAAAGATGATTTGCAGCATTTCCGTTCCGGTAAATGCGCCCACAAAGCTGGTGGGCACAATATTGACAATGGAATCCAGCAGGGAAATGCCTGTGGAGCTGTCCGCAGAATAGGTATAAGCGCTCATGTCCAGCTGCACATTCGCCCCAGGCTGCAGCATCTGATACACCACATAGCCCACCAGAATTGCCACAAAGGACGTAAACGTATAAAACGAGAACACCTTTATGCCGATTCGTCCGTATTCCCGAATATCCGACACACCAGCCACACTGGAGGAGATGGCGAAGAACACCACCGGCACCACCAGCATTTTCAGCGCATTTAAGAACATGGTCCGCAGCGGCGTCAGCACATAGGAAGAAACCGCATTATCCAGCCCCGCTCCCCCGTAAAACCGCAGCAGCAATCCTACCACAATCGCCGCCACAAAGGCAATGGTAATCACCTTGAGGGTCTGTGGTCGGGACTTGTGCGCCACAAATTCTACCTCATTATGGGTGCCCCGGTGGTAATAGCTCAGGTTGTTGCGCAGCGCCTTGAGCAGCTGTTCGCCGGTCTGCGGGGTATCGAAGTCCTGATCCGGCACAGGGGGATCGGTGTCCATCAGGCTCCGGATGTCCAAATCGTCCAGGGGATTATAGGTCACACCGTCGGATACAATTCGAACCACCACGTTATTGGATGTTTTCTGTACCGCAACGCCCACAAACGACGGCTCCTTTTCCGCCATCAGCTTTGTGATGGAGCAGACCAGATTTGTGCTGTTAATGGCGTTGGCATCGGTCAGACCTTCCTTCCGGAGCCGCTGCCCTACAAATTCTCCCACATGATCCAGCAGATTATCATCATTGGAAAAACGCTGCTTTACCGCAAGCATATGAATTCCCCCCATGCGTCTTCAAACTCTAGTATTATACAAAGGTTTGATGCTATTATATAACGAGTTATATATAATGTCAATCATGCGCATTTCAACAAGTATTTTTCTCTTTTGATTGTTGCTTTTGTGCAGTTTCTCTCCCCTTTTTGCCGCTGCCGTGATACAATAAATGCTGCGGCAATTCCATGCCGCCGGAAGGAGTTACCGCTATGAAGCGATTTTTCAAGCATTTTCTGTATTACGACCTGATTCCGCTGCTTTCCATGCTGGCAGTGTGTGCATTCCCCTGCGTGTTTCTCTATGCCCGGAACGCCTCGGAGGTTCCGGCTGACTCTATGATTCCCTTTTTGGTGGTATTCTCTCTCAACGCCCTGCTGTTCTTCGGGATTTCCGCCATTTTCCTTAAAAATGTCTCCCGGGCTGCCTTTTTCTCCGACCTTGCCATGCTGGTGGTTATCAACTTCTGCCTGCTGGCATCGCAGCTCAAAAGCCTTTTGCCCTTTGTCCGGGACCGTTACCTGCTGATTCTTCTTTTGGTATTACTGCTTGGTCTGTTTGTGCTGCTGATTCGAAAAAAGCCGGATCTGCGCACCGGCTGTCTGCTGGTGCTGATTGCCTTTGGCTCCATGACTCTGATCAATACCGTTCAGGCGATTCCCGCTATTCTCTCCAGCCACGAGGTGCAGAAGGAAATGATGCGCGGCGTCCCCGACGATCCTGACGCAAAAGCACCCCAGGAGCCCATCCGGTTTACCGGCGACCAGCCCAACGTCTATTATTTTCTCTTTGACGAATACGGTGGCTATGACAATCTGCTTCACTACTACGATTTTGACAACAGCGCCTTTCTGGACGAGCTGAAAGCGCGCGGTTTCTCTGTCTCCCTCCACAGCCATAACACTGAAGCCGTTGCCACCGACACCATCGTGCCCAATCTGCTGAATCTGGATTATGTGGTAAAGGTAGAAGAATCCGGACACAAAAAGGCGCAGTATCGGCGCAGCTGCCTGCTTTACCAGATGTTTGCGGACAACGGCTACCAGATCAACCTCATCAACCATGTGGACTATCTGGGCACCGGGGGTTGCCATGTGCTCACCAGCAATCAGACCCGCCGTACCATCTCCGAATACCTCATGCGCAACAGTCTCTACAATAAATTCCCCGCATTTCGTCATCTCCTGGACCAGTTCTTTGTGGCAGACTATGGCGATAACTACCGTGCTTCTCTGGACAATGCCCTGGAAGCAGAGCTAAACTGCTGGCAAAATGCCCAGGACAGTCCCACCCTGACCGTTGGCTATGTCCAGTGCCCCCATTCTCCCACCATGGTGGGTCCCAACGGCGAGGAGCTCCCGTTCTCCACCGGCTGGAAATGGACCGATCACAGCCTGTATCTGGGGCAGGTGGAGTTTATGAATAAGCACATTTTGAAGCTGGTAGACACCATTCAGGCGCATGATCCGGATGCGCTGATTTTCCTCCAGTCCGACCACGGCAACCGCTATGCCATTCACATGGTGCAGATGGGACAGTGGGACGGCTATGATCCCCATGAGGAAAACCAGTATATGCAGAACATTCTCAACTGCGTCTACTACAAAAATGAAGCCTTTGACATCGAAGGCGAAACCGGCATCAACACCATGCGCAAGGTATTCTCTCAGGTGCTGGGCGCAAATCTGCCCCCCATTACACCGGTACAGGATTACTCAAACAACTATGTGGACGAGCAGAGCTGATTCTGGACATTTTTCTTCCGCTGCGGTATGATAGAAGCAGTATTTTAGAAACTGGAGGGATATTCCCTATGAAACGAGTCGTTATGAATGAATACGGCGGTCCCGAGGTGCTGAAGCTGGAGGACGCACCCATTCCCCAGCCCGGCGCCGGTGAGGTCCTGCTGAAAATGGAAGCCGCCGGTATCTCCAAGCCGGACTTCCTCATGCGAACCGGCGCTTACCCCTGGACAAAGGGCATTCTGCCGTTCTATCCCGGGCTCTATGGCACCGGCACAGTAACCGCGGTTGGCTCCGGCGTTGTCTCGGTGGCAGTGGGAGATCTGGTGTTCGTGGATCATCCGGTGGTCTGCGGCTGCTACAGCGAATATAAAATCGCGCCGGAGGGCAATGTCACAAAGATGATTGCCGGAACCGATCCGGTCTATGGCGCGGTGATGACCAACTACGTGATTGCCTGGAGTCTGATGACCCAGGTGCTGGGTCCCGGTCACGGAAAGACGCTCTATATGAAGGGCGCTGCCGGTGCGTTGGGCTCCGCCGTGGTGCAAATGGCGCCCCTTGCCGGTTATCGGGTGATTGCCAGCGCCAGCACACAAGAGAAGTGCGATTATCTCCGGAGCATCGGCGCAGCACAGGTATTTTGCTACAAGGACACTTCGGAACAGGACGCCGTGCTTGCTGCCACCGACGGAATCGGTGCAGATATCATTCTCGATCAGGTGGCAGGACCCAATATGGCATCTCAGCTTTCCTATCTGGCGCCTCTGGGCACCATTCTGGTGTACAACTATCTGGGCGGTGCAGAGAACACTGGCATTCTGGAGGCAATGATTGCGGGCATGGCAAAGTGCCAGTCCGTCCGGGTGTTCTCCTTCCACTATAACGACGATAAGCCTGAAGCCCTCAAGCTGCTTCGGGAGCAGGTCTTTACCATGCTCCATGAGGGGAAAATCAAGCCCCATATCTTCCGCACCTTCTCTCAGTCAGAAATTCAGGAAGCCCATCAGGTGCTGGACAGCGGCGCATTTACCGGCAGCCTGGTTCTGAAGCTCTAAGGCATTCCCGTATCCAAAAATCCCCCGGTGCAGCGCTGCACCGGGGGATTTTTGCTGTCTGCCCCAAACGGTTGACCGGAGCACAAATCGCAACCTCCAACAGTTTGATTTCTTGCTATTTCGCGTTGACATCCCCGCTTCCGGTGG